>JAPPBX010000105.1 GCA_026702755.1 Candidatus Poribacteria bacterium
CCTAAGGATACCAGATTTTAGATCAACTATCAAGATAATTGTGACAGACTACTAGAAGTATTAGCCGGTATCCATGAAAGGTTTGGAAATCCTGAGTTAGCCCGCGAATATCGGGTCAGGGCAAATCCTACTCTCGCATGGGAGGGTAAGGTGCTGCATGACTTCTTATCTACCGTTGATTTGGACGGTAAACCGATTTCACTTGCGGATTATCGCGGCAAAGTTGTTTTGCTTGATTTTTGGGCGACGTGGTGCCCGCCATGTGTTGCAGCAATACCAAATATCAAAACGGTGTACGAGAAGTATCATAACAAAGGATTTGATGTTATTGGAATAAGCCTTGACGTGGACGAGGTGGTATTGCGCGAATTTATCGAGGAGAATCCGTTACCGTGGCGACAGATTTTTGACGGTAAGCGGCTTAAAGGTCCCTTGGCACAACGGTATGGTATCCATAGTATTCCGAGAATGTTTCTGCTGGATCGAGAAGGCAAAGTGATCTCGGTTGGGGTCCGAAGTAGCACTTTGGATAAGCTTGTTGCTGAGCACTTGGAAGGTGAAGTGGACTAAATTTATCTATTCACTAACGATTGCTATCGGTTTTGGATGAAGAGAACGCGAGGATAAACAGATGCAGAAGGGATGTGTATGTTTAACCCTTTTGGTTATTGGGTTTTATTTTGGAGCACCGGTCTTGCCGGATCAAGCATTTTCTGAGCAGGGAGAGGATTCCGTAGATGTCTGGGATGTGTTCTCGAATCTGCACCACAACGACAGGGGCAAGTTGGAAACTTATTGGGCAAGCGTGCCTGAGTTTCAGGAAGCATTAACTATCTACCTCAAGGCAAAAATTGATGCAGGCGTTGTTGATGGAGAAACATCACTCCCACCGAATCTCGTTTGGTACGAGTTCGTCGGGAGTTTTCCTGAGGCGTTGCGTGAGGACTTGTATGAGCATGCCCAACAGGTCTTGGAAAGCAACCCCGACAATGGAGCAGCTGCAAAGTTGGCGGCTATAGTCCTTGCGGGAACCGCGTGGGACATACCACAAGATGGTTTCTGGGATGTTGTTGAGAAAGCAATGGTACTGCTGCCAAACGACGTTGAAGTCTGCTATTTGGCTTTTGAAAAGACTGGTTTTGATTATCTCCACGAAAAAGCCGTCACCGCACTCGAAAGACTCTTTGAGCGACATCAAGCACATCAAACCCCTACTGAGACATCTCCTTTTCAAAGGAACGTGCAGGAAAATGGAAAACCTGCTTTGTCACAATGGGTATACCGATTTTGTTATGATTACGAGTATGTAAACGCAAGGCCTAACGATTTTTATCAGCGGCTTGAAGGCAACCACCCGCTAAGGGAACGATGGACTGCCGTGCTCGGCAAGATTCAACGCGTTTTTGAAGAACAGGTAAAACTGGCACCTGACGAATGGATTCACACACGGATGTTGGCTGAAATTCATGAGGTCTTAGGGAATACTGAAGAAGTTCAAGCAGTTTTTCAGAAGTTCCAGTTGGTACTTAAAGATCGGTTAAAGCAGAATCCGGATGACCGAAATGCTTGGTACGGCTTAGCTAATCTCCACAAAAAGTTAGGCAACTCCGAACTCGCACACGCATATCGGGTGAACGCCGATCCTCCACTTGCATGGGTGGGTAAAGTCCTGCCCGATTTCTCATCTACTGTTGATTTGGATGGCAAACCGATTTCACTCTCCAACTACCGTGGTAAAGTTGTTTTGCTTGACTTCTGGGCAACGTGGTATACCGATAGGATACCGACTCTCAAAGACGTATACGAGAAGTATCATAACAGAGGCTTTGACATTATTGGAATAAGTCTTGATGTTGATGAGACGGTGTTGCGCGAATTTATTAAGGAAAATCCGTTGCCGTGGCGACAGATTTTTGACGGCGAGCGGTATGAGGGTCCCTTGGTAAAACAGTATGGTGTCCGTAGTATTCCGAGAATGTTTCTCGTCGATCGAAGAGGCAAGGTTATTTCAGTTAATGTAAGAGACCGCAGCCTCGACAAACTTGTTGCTAAGCAGTTAGCCGTCGAAACGGATTGATGTGTTTCTGATCGTTGGGGATAGATATATCACCCTTACGAGGTAGGGGTAGGCACAAGACCTACCCCTACAGACTTAATATCTCTGCCAGATTCTTTCGTATCACTAAAAATCCGTACTCACACCTACCATAAACGAGGTTTTGTGAATCGGTTCAAATTGGGAAATGCCTTCCGCTATTTCAACGCGGCGGAACGTGTATTCACGGGTAACAATCGACACAACCGGCGGAAAGACTTCGTAGCGAATCTCCACGCTGAATGCTGATTTTTCATCCAGATCGAACAGGTCCCCAAAGAAGTTCGTCTCGGCACCCTCGCCGATATCGCGTTTTGTGTAGAATGCGCGCACAGAGAAACGTGGCACGAATCCCGATTCTGTAATTCCCATGTAAAGTTTGGGTTCGCTATTGGTGTAATCCTCAAGCGTGCCTAAGAAATGGATTTGTGGCAGCGGATGCCAGATGAATTGTGTGAAAAAGCCGCGTCTCGGTTCTGTGTTCGTCTCCAAGCCTAAGAATTGAGGCGTGTCGGGTTCCGGGGATAAAGATTTCGCGGAGTGGTATGTATAATCGAACACGGACGGGATATAGCCTTCTCCAAAGATGCGGTATTCTATTTTGAAGAGCGTCTGAGTAAAGGAAAAACCGAGACCGACAGCGTTTCCCCATGCGAGGTCTGTCGTTAGGCTGCTTCCTTCTGTAAGGGCGATTTCTGTTCTTGCATCGCTGTTTTCTAACGTATTGAGTAGGACAATGTCATCATAGAGGTCTAATCGGAAGGTGCTTGTCTCAAAAATTGGGAATCCTACGTCAAATCCGACCGCGCTCAGCGGTTTTTCTCCTTCTTCCTGTAAATTCGGATTGATGTCCGTGAGATAGGTTGCGCCGAATTCAAACCGGGTCAGGAGGTTGTTGTTTTCAGGGCGTTGAAACGGACGCAGGAACGCGCGTCCTCCGAAGATTGTGGGATTACCGATGTCATTCATCATCGTTTCAATGCCGTACCGGTTTTCGGCGTTTCTAAGGTTCAGACGTAACCCTCGTCGGTCGTAGTTGGAATAGCCGGACATGATTGAGCCGTGTCCGATTGTTAGGTAATCCAATTCCCCGAAGCGAAAATGGAAGGGATCGTAAGGGTGCGCGTAGCGGACGTAACGGATGAGTCTTAACCAAGTGCTTGGATTATCCCACATTTCGCCATCCTCGGCGAGGATTTGAGGTTCATCTCCCTCTGCGTAAGGGTTGTAGAGTAGAATCAAATCTAATCCGATGCCAATTTTTCCGAGCGGTATATCGGGTTGGAGTTGAAGTCGGATGTAAGCATCACCGTCAATGAAAGTCAAGCCTCCGCCGTATAATCCGTTTGTTAGGAAATCCGGTTGTGTGACTTCAGTTAAGGCTTGGTCTTCTTCGATGGTAGTGGATTGCGTATTATCTTGGGCAAAGGTCGGTGGGATTAGGGGAAAGATAAAGATTCCAATGAGTGAGACAAAGATGCCTCTCCAATAGTGCGTGAAGACGTTGTTTCTGTTCATGCAGCGACAATCCTTCCGTCTTTCATCTGGATGACGCGATCAGCGTTCTCTTTTAAGCCTTCATGGTGCGTCACAATCGCGATAGTGGTTTGATGTTCTTGGCGCAGTTCTTGAATCAGTTTCATCAGGTTATCGCTTTGGCGGCTATCTAAATTGGCAGTGGGTTCATCGGCGAAGATGATTTTCGGGCGGTTGGCGAGTGCTCGCGCGAAGGAGACGCGTTGTTTTTCGCCGCCTGAGAGTTGGGCGGGACGGTGGTGCAGCCGTTCACTTAAACCGACTTGTGTGAGCAGCTCGGTTGCACGGTGCTCGGCTTCAGCGGTATTTTTTCGGGCGAGATCCATGGCGACCATGACGTTCTCTTGTGCCGTGAGATAGGGCAGCAGATGGAACAACTGGAAGACAAATCCGATCTTCTCGCGGCGGATCACACTCATGTCTTGCACTTCGGGATCGATCGGTTCGCCATCAATTCGGATTTGACCGGCATCCGGCGTTAGAATACAGCCAAGGAGGCTGATGAGTGTCGTCTTCCCGCAGCCACTGTTGCCCATGATCATCACCAGTTCGCTCTCTTCAATCGTGATGTCAACGGAATCAATAGCGACGACGGTTGCATCGCCTGTGCCGAAACGTTTGGTTAAACCGGTACCTTCTACTATCGCTGCCATTTAGATTTCTCCCCGGAATGCAATCATCGGATCTACCGCGATCGCTTTGCGTGCCGCCAGATAACCGCTACCGCAACAAACAACAAAACTGATACACGCAACGATAATCGATTCGACGAAATTAATCAAAACAAAGATCGGTGCCGCCGCCGCAAAAACGTAGGACAGCATAAGTCCAAGCAACACACCAACAGCGGAGATCAGAACAACCTGTTTTAGCAGGAGTCCCATCACATAGCCGTTTGAACCTCCGATTGCCTTCAGTACTCCGATCTCTTGTGTCTTTTCCAGCATCGTCACATAAGTAATCATCCCGATGAGAATACCTGCCGCTAACCACAACATCACCCGCAGGAATTGCACCGCCTTCATCGGTTCGTCAACGTAGTACGCAATGATGTCCCTGAGCGTCTGTTGTAAGGTGCGCGCTTCAATGGTTTCCAAGGCATCTAAATCGGCGGCGATCTGTACAGGTTGTTCGCTTTTGTTTGCTTTGGCGATCATCATGTTCACATGTGGCGTGTTACCGAGTAGGAGTTTCTGGGCAATGCGGACATCCATAAAGAGGAGCGGTGTATCCAAAACAAACATGAGGCTTTTCGCCTTTCCGACAACTCGCACCTTTTCGTTCCCAAGCGTGATCTGTTCTCCGATTTCCAGTCCCATTTTCTCGTCAACGACCACCTCGTAGGGGACTGGGTCCTCGGGTCTATAGTCTTCAAAATTACTCCCCGTGAACATTCTACCCTCAACGGTGCTCTTGGGTCCACCGAGTTGCCCCAACTTGTAGCCGACGACGATTGCCTTGGTGGATTTTCCGCGGACGGTGGGACGCGCTTGCGCAAAAACCAAGGGTGCAGCGGAATCTGGGACTAAACCTGGTCCTGAATTCAGGAATGCCATGTATTCCTCAACGACCATGGAGAACCCGATAAATGCGCCGCCGGAGCCTTCGGCAGAGATCCAGACATCAGCACCCGTGGATTCGACGTATTGTCGCGCTTGGATACGCATACCGTTCATGATGCCGCCTAACAGTAGGATCAGCGAGATCAGCACAGTGATACCGAGTGCTGTTAGCACAACTCTCGCTTGACGATAGCGCATGTCTTTGAGGAATAAGGTCTTCATTTTCAGCTCCTGATAGGCGATATCCAGGTACTCCCCTGGTCAAGTTGTATGTATCATTCCGATTCGGTTTCGCGTGAATATTTGGTTGCCCGGTGCATGAAATTCCGCACCGCGATTATTAATGCCAACGCGAGAATATTTTCCCAAAACGTTGCGTGGAACGTCTGATTGAGACGTTCTATAGTGGGAAGTGTCGCGTCTGTAGTCCGCCAAGCCGTGAGATTGAAATAAATAAAAAATCCTATCGGAATCAGGCAAACCCAGACACCACATATAAACTCTACGATGATTAGCATTAGACTGGATGCGTGTGACATCAGTCTCAGCAGTTTATTAAATTTTTTCAAAGCAATCCCTAACGAACAGTTTGGTCTTGATTGTTTTCCGCTAAAAGGGCAAGTCGCTCGGGCATCGTCTGTCGTTTACGACGGTGCAATTGTACGTGGTCGTTATATGTATCCACATCCGCTTCAACGCCTGTGTCGCGTTCGAGGAAGAGGGGGAAATCGGACGCAGGCGGTTTGGCGTTGTGATACGCGTTACTATAACTCCGCATGATAATACGTTGCTCGCGGTTAAGGGTTTCTAACCACTCAGGGGTGGAATGAAAACGGTCAGCAGGTGTAACCCATGACGGGCAGTAGGCGACAAAAATGTTGTAGCGCACAACCTCACTCTCGTTCGGTTCAACACGATGCCAGATGCTGGAATGCATTACTGTCATCGTCCCTTTACGCGGACAGACGACCATCTCCCCTGGAATGCTTTCGTGTGTATCATAGCCGTCCATATACTGTTGACGATGGCTTCCCGGCAACACGACGAGATTGCCCATCTTCTCTCTTGGCAGATCGGTCAACCAATATCCGACTTTGATTTGCAACGGTAGTTTGGGCGAAAATACACCATAAGGGAGGGCACGTGCACCGTCCGGATGCCATTGATTGTACTGCTTACCGCCGGGTGGGCGCAGGAAACACTGGCTTATATGGAGTTTAAGGAGTTCCCCAAATAGGTCATACGCGAAACCGACATGCCGTTCATGGTCTATTAATCCTGTGAAGACGGAATCGCGTTCGACAATATTCTGCATACCGAGGTAGCCCCCAGGCTTATATTTCGGATTGGCCGCCGCGACGCGATCTATCGCGTCAATATAGGTCTGGATATCTGCATCGGAGATCGCATCTTCAATGAAGATAATGCCGTCTTCGTTGAACGTCTTCCACTGTTCTGTTGTGAATCCGGGGGGTGCAACACGATATTTTTGTTCGGTGTGCATTGGAAACTCCTTTCATTTGGTTTTGTAGCAAATCCTATGCCAGTCTGGACAATGCCACACTGGTTGGGTTCTTTGTGAAATGCCCAGAAGTAACTGCACGTAATAGGGCAGATTTTGTATCTAATAGCACGAGAATGGGCAGATGCGATCAACCTTTGTGGGTTCTGGTGAAATACTTAAGGTGAACGCATACTCAATTAAGAATACCATATTTTTCCAGAAGCGTCAAACGCTAATAATAAAATGCCCCAAACCCAAAGCGTAACTATTGGATTTGGGGCAACAAGATTGCAGTTGTCTACGAACTAAAGTAAGCTTGATAGAGTCAAACCTTACGAAACCTCAAATGCTGTTTCGTAAACATCGTTCTGGACTAACCATACGGAAACTGCCTGAATGAGGATCTGATTTGCTCGTTCAACAATAGGATTTAACGATGGAATATGGGCGAACATTTTTTGTGCCCGGTGTTTCAGATCTACAATTGATGGCAGTTCAAGAATTTTCATTTCTTTAAGAAATGCTTCAACTTCTGCCTGACTGATACGAGCACGGTTACGCAATTCTTCTAACTTTGGTGTATGTGCCCACGCTTTCAAAACCGTGTTGCCGATTTGTTCAATCGAAAAACTTGAAGCGAGTTGTTGCGCTGTATTTTCGATGGTAGCTAACGACAATTTACGTTTACCCGCCACTACATGTGCTGGGGGCAATCGAAGGTCCCAAACAATCCTAAAAATGGACAAAATTTTCAGAATATAGTAGGTGACATCAATTTGCCACCAACGAAAGCCTTGCGGTGTGGCACTTGGAAAGTGGTGATGATTATTATGCCATCCTTCTCCCAAGGTAATGATAGCCAGTAGCCAGTTGTTACGCGAATCATCGCCGGTGACATACGGTTGTTTGCCTATCACGTGGGAAAGTGAGTTAATCGTGAATGTACCGTGAAACAGGAGTACTGTACTCACGAAGAACCCTACGACGAGTCCCGACCAACCTGCAATCGCCCAAACGAGAACACCTAATAGGACTGGCGGTATTCTATCCCATTTATCAAGCCAAACGAGTTCTGGATATTTCTGGAAGTCCTTAATTAATCTGTAATCTGTTATCCGCCCGCGTTTGGAGAAAATCCAAAGCACATGAGAATACCAGAATCCGTGTTGTACAGGAGAGTGGACATCATGTTCTGTGTCAGAGTATTTATGATGATAACGGTGTTTCGCTGCCCACCATAGCACGCCTCGTTGTGCTGAACTCTGCCCCAGAAATGCCAGAAAAAATTGGAAGCCACGACTTGTTTTGAACGAACGGTGCGAAAAGTAACGATGAAACCCCGCCGTAATCCCGAACATGCGGATAACGTACAATGCGCCACATATAATCCAGTCGATTGGTTGAACATCTACCCAGAAAATTGCGAGACATACGAGGTGAACAGTTATAAACGGTAGAACACGAGGGTGAATAATGTCCGCCTCATCGGCTGGACTTGTAGGACCTGGTTCGGTTGACAATTATATTCTCCTTGCTATGGATAGCGGTTGCGTTTTGTCAAATCAAGTTATTCTTAGTTTTGAGGCAACTGGATTTCAGTGCTTAGGAAGCGAAACTCTGAGCGTTACTTCAGGATAACCATTTTACGAATGGGTGAAATCTCATCTGTTTGTAATTGATAAAAATAAATTCCGCTTGCTACTTTTTCTCCTAAACCGTTACGGCCATTCCAATACGCCGCATGATCTCTGCTTGTGTAGTAGCCTGCTGATTGATGTCCAAGTGCTAACGTGCGAATTCCAATACCTTTCGTATCATAGATGGTGATCTGAACATCACTTGCGTTCGCGAGTTGGTAAGGTATCCATGTTTCTGGGTTAAACGGGTTAGGATAGTTCGGCAACAGCACAGTTGTTTCCGGACGAATTGAATGTAAGAGGGCTTCTAACATACCGATAGCCCGGCGGAAGGCGTGGCTACCATCGTCAGCTTGTCTTACTTGTGTTAGCCAACTTTGAATCTGTTCGGCGGTTGGACCATTAGCACTGGGTGCTGCTGGCGATTCTTCTCCGAAATGGTTGGCGACTTGCACTAAATCCAAGATATTGACGGTACCATCGGCATTGATGTCGGTGTTTAGTTCGCCGTCCGCTGCAGCGCCCGGATGCCCAATTGCATTTGCAACTAAAACAAGGTCTTGAATGTTAACCGTTCCGTCTTGATTGACATCCGATTGGGTATAGATGGAAGCATCGACCACTTCAAAGTGGACAATTTCGGTAAAATCTACCCGCAAAATGTTTTGTGCTTTGTCTTGTATGGTCATTCCAGCAAGCCCCCATATACCTGGTGGGCTTCCAACTGGCAAGATAATCGTCTTATGGTAAGTTTCATAGACAGCTGGATCCCGTGAGAAGTAGATTTTGTAGAAATCAGGATCGTAATAATCAAAACTAAGCATAACACCTTGGGGATTTCGTAAACTCATATATGTAATTCTGTGTCCGCTGATGTTATCCTTAATCCGAAAAGTAATGTCAACTCGAGTTTCACCATTTGGGGCTGCCGGTTGCGTTGGTTCTGCCTCAATACCAATCCGATTTACATCCAATACAGGAGGCTGGGTATCCGGGTTGGCTGTCTGAATTTCAATAGAGGCAGGCAACTCATCGTCTCCACCCTCGGTGAAGTATACCCTCCGCCTATTTTGAGCCAGATCTTTCATCACAATGCGGGTAATCTTGTAGGTGCTGTTTGGAAAGTAGTCAGGCACCTCAAGTTTAGTAGTTGCTTCCCACACGTCTCCGGTTTCTTGCTTATATTCTCCCCAATCTGTTAAACGGCGTGAGTAGGTTTCAGCATTCGCATCATACAACTCAGCATAGACACCGCTAATTCCATTTTTTTCAATAAACTTCCAACGGGCTGTCAAAATTTGGTAAGTTCGCCCCTCTTCGGTAGTTGCATCTGATAAAGAGAGTTGCATTGAATTCGGAATATATTGTGGAGCTTCAGTATCTGCAAGCGGATTGTTAATATAGAGTTGCCATCCAAAATCCGTTTGTCCATTATGTCGCTCATTGCCTTGGGCATCATATATCCGAATTGTATCAGGTCTCCAATAGCCATTTGCTGCATAACGTGATAGCGTTGCCTGTCCACGCAAGATGTGCCCTGCAGGAATATGTTGACCATTAGTTCCAATGGGGGAAAGCCACATGTCAAATCGGGTGCCTTGTTGACTCCAAACTCGAGTAAATCCTTTGGAAGCGGCATCAAGGTCACTCTCTCCATGAATTTCAATTTCTACTGTTATGAATTTATCTTCTTCAGGATCACCTGCAACTTGGATGTCCATCCGTATAATCCGCCCCGGATATACATAGTCGGGCCAAAGGTTATAAACCTCAAAAGTTAAATCTTCACGTATCTTTGAGATGTAGCGCGTACCGTGCATGACTCTGTTCTGGATAAATTCATATTTAGCGGGGGAGCGCGAGCGTAACTTGTCGGGATTCACGATGTAGTAGCTGATGCTTTCCGCCATATCCTCATTCGGATTTACACCGTGTGCATAATCAGAGACAAATTCAACCTGCTTGGTCGTTGACCAGCCATCAGCATCGTCGGGATTTTCAAACCAGCCCCCAAGTTCAATCCAATCCTGTTTCAACTGCTCATCAAAGAGATATTCCCATAAAAAATGTGCCTTTTCATGGAGAATCAAACGGTGGATTGAATCTAATCCTTTTTCCTTAAAAACAGATTCCATGAATTCAATGTAGCCAGCACCTGTCCATGCAACTGCGTCCGCGTTGGGATGCGTTGGATGGTCTGTCCCATCTAAGCGTCTAACGAGATATTCTAAACCTGACACTCTGTGCATACCTTGTGGAAATTCCTCAAACATTGAGATCAGCGCGAGGAGTTCCTCGTTTTTGAATGTAGAAAAACGTCCCCCATGTTCTCCTGTAGTGTATCGCGTGAGTTCACTATAGTCTGGGATATTTATGCTGACAGCGTAGCGTTCTTGCAATATCCTCTCAAGCGTGTATCTATTTGCACCGTTATCAGTTACAAATCGAACCACAGCGTGATGGAGGCGTTTGGAGAAATATCTACCTCGTATGCCTTCTATTTCCGCTACGAGTGGTGTCGCATACTCAAATGAGGTTTTAGTGATAGTGACAATCTTTTGGGCACCTTGAAATTCTACCTCAATATCATCATGAATATGGCGGTCGCTTAATTTCCATATAGAAGGTGATAGATAGTGAATAAGGTAACGTGGGTCGTTCGCTTGTGGCAAAATAGATTCAAAAGTTTGGAGCAATCTATAGGCATGCCCCGGATCCCATTCAGTACCCAGATACACAGAATACTTCCGCATTAATGCTAAAGACGCGCTATGTGATACTACTTGGATCGGTTCATCCAGCAGCGTCACTTGGATAGGCTCAACAACTGTCGCACTTTCACTGCCTTCCGGGGTTTCATCTATCTCCCAGTGGTAGGTAAAAGGAGCACCTTGGACATCGAGATTACAAATCCCTCCTACAAGGAGCATAATTAAAATTGACGCGAATTTGGTCATTTTTATCATTTTTCACGAGATCATGTAAAAAGCGGACAATACCTGTTTTGTCCCTGTGTGCTTCTATTCATGGAGTATCCGCGCAAAAGCTTCGAGACTTTCTGCTTAGCAAACGTATTCGTGTTGTAGGGCTGAGGTAGGATGGCCCATCTCTACAACACGCGTTACGCTACTCTATTGCTTCTCACGCAAACGGGTTTCTAATGCTGCTAATTCATCGAAAATTAAAGTTGATCTAACAATTTTTCATATTCATCATGTGGGCCGATCCAGAACCAATAAATTGTATCATCTTCTCGCAAACCCAGAACACGCCAACCAATTCCCACTCGGACTGCGTAAATCGGTTCTCTGGTATGTACCCGCTTGAATTGCAAACTTGGATGGTTAGGATTTTGCTTCCAAAAATGATAATTCCTACGTGCTTTTTCCTTAATCTCCTGGGGTAACCGTCGAAAACACTCAAGAAAATCCTCTGTTAGATATGAGTTCACAACTCGTCAATTCCCATATTTCTGATACGTCCTGCTTTAATGTCAGCACGAACTTTACGCGCAAGTTCGGCAAGTTTATCTTGTGATTCAGCAAAAGCCTTATCCCATAGCCGTTCATCTTCGAGTTCTTCAAGAATCACAGCAGCAATAGTGTCCTGTTTTTCTGGGGGTAATTTATAAACCTCAGCAAGTGCTTTTTCAAGAAGCTGTGTCATAATTGTTCCATCCTTTGTGAATTCCGCTATCAACTCTTCGTGTTTGTCTGCTGGACGGCGATATGGTATCAACAACAGCAAATAGATAAGAGCTTGCTGCTTTTGCTCTGCTTAGCAAACGTATTCGTGTTGTAGGGCTGAAATAGGGTGGTCCAGCTCTACAACACGTGTTACGCTACTCTATTGCTTCTCACGCAAACGGGTTTCTAATGCTGCTAATTCATCGGATAACGCTTCGGGAAGTGTTTCCTCAAAGCGTGCGTAATGTTCTCGAATGGAGTCAATCTCGTTGAGCCATTCTTCAACATCCACATTCAGGAGTTCTTCCATCTGATCGTCTGTTACATCCAATCCGCTGGTGTCAATTGCCCCAGATGCTGGTAGATAACCGATGGGGGTTTTGACCGCTTCACTCTTTCCAGAAACGCGTTCCACAATCCATTTCAACACACGACTGTTTTCGCCGAAGCCGGGCCAGAGCCATCCGCCGTCGTCGTCCTTACGGAACCAGTTGACGTAGAAGATCTTCGGGAGTTTGCTGGCATCGGTATTTTCACCCATTTCCAACCAATGTGTGAAGTAGTCACCCATGTTATAACCACAAAACGGGAGCATCGCCATCGGATCACGTCTGAGTTCACCCACTGTCCCTGCGGCGGCTGCCGTGCGTTCGGAGGAAGCGATGGAACCGATAAAGGTGCCGTGTTGCCAATCAAAGGCTTCAAATACGAGTGGGACTGTGTTGGCACGTCGTCCACCGAAGAGAATCGCCGAGATTGGGACACCGTTGGGGTTCTCCCAGTTCGGGTCAATGATTGGACATTGTGCGGCTGGGGTTGTATAGCGTGAATTTGGGTGTGCAGCTGTTTTCTCGTCACCGGGATGCCACTCTTCACCGAGCCAACTCGTGGCTGTTTCGGGTGGGTTTTCGCTCATCTCTTCCCACCAGACATCGCCTTCTTCTGTGAGGGCGGCGTTTGTGAAGATCGAGTTTGAGGCAAGCGTGTGCATTGCATTTGGATTGGTGTCCATTGACGTGCCGGGTGCCACACCGAAGAAGCCTGCTTCTGGGTTAATCGCGTAGAGCCGTCCGTCTTCACCGAACTTCATCCATGCGATGTCGTCGCCGATGGTTTCTGCTTCCCAACCGGGTATTGTTGGTGTTAGCATCGCGAGGTTCGTTTTACCACAGGCACTTGGGAACGCTGCGGCAATATAGGTTTTTTCACCTTCGGGACTCGTTAATCCCAAAATGAGCATGTGTTCTGCCATCCATCCATCATTCTTTGCCATTATTGAGGCGATCCGGAGGGCATAGCATTTTTTACCGAGTAGTGCGTTCCCACCGTAGCCGCTACCGTAGGACCAGATAGAGCGTTCCTCGGGAAAATGTACGATGTATTTATTATCCGGATTGCAGGGCCACTGGACATCTTCTTGTCCGGGTTCGAGTGGCATTCCGACGGAGTGTAGACACGGCACGAAATCACCGTCTTCACCTAAGATATCTAACACTGCACTGCCCATGCGTGTCATGATCCGCATGTTGACAACGACGTAAGGCGAATCGCTGATTTCAACACCGATATGTGAGATAGGTGAACCGAGGGGACCCATGCTGAACGGTACAACGTACATCGTTCTGCCTTTCATACAACCTTTGAAGAGTCCTTTGAGAGTCTTCTTCATATCGTCCGGGTCGTGCCAATTGTTCGTCGGTCCTGCTTCAAGGGGTGTTTTTGAGCAAATGAACGTTCTGTCTTCAACGCGTGCGACATCCGCAGGACTGGAACGAGCGACGTAGCTGCCTGGACGCTTTTCTGGGTCCAAGCGGAAGAAAGTTCCATTCTGAACTAATTCTTCACACAACCGATCGTTTTCTTCCTGGGAACCGTCACACCAATAGATAGAATCGGGTTGGCAAAGTTCAGCCGCTTCTTCGACCCAATCCTGTAATTTCTTGTTTTTGGTCATTTAAACCTCCAGTTGTTAGTTAAATTACGTTTTTTACTGCTCCTATATATTTTATAACATATTTCGTCACTTGGCAAATTAAAAGGGTGGGCGATTTGTGGTAGATTAAGAGTCGGGATTCGGAAATCCCTCCGACAGGGGAGTTATAAGGAAACAGCTAAAACGCTGCGCCGAGGTTAACATGGATTTTCCCGCGTAGCAGGGAATCTCCTGCGGCGAGACCATAGTTGATGCGTAAGATACCGCCTCTTGATTCAAGTCGCGCCCCGAATCCGTAGCCGACTCGGAGTTTGTCAAGGACAGACGGTTTTTCAATCAGAGTAACAGCACCTAAATCTGTGAAGATGAAAATTTGTGAATCGGGTCCGACGAGGAATCGATATTCAAGGTTCGCGTATACACGCCGCGGTCCAGAGAACCAATCTTCATCATACCCACGTAACGTAGTCGCGCCGCCAAGATAAAAGAGTTCGGTTGGGGGAATGTTGACCCCCCACGCCACTGCACCGTGGAGTTCAATGGCAATCGTCTGTTTCCGCCATGTTGGAAAGTATTGCTGCAGGGAGAGCCACGCCTTCCGAAGCCGAAAATCGCTCCGTGATACTTCAAAAGCGATGCTGTCACGCCGTCCACGTGTTGGGTTTAAAAAATAGTCGCGGGTATCCCGTGTCAGCCGGAGTGTGAGGCTATACTTCGTCCCACTATATGCATCTGTTTCGGTTAACGGAGTAGGATTTGGTTCGGGAAAGAGTGATGTCTGGGACTGGATATCGAGCGGGAGAACTGTTGTCGGAGGCAGAGTGGCGGAATCTGGCACGTTAATCCGTTTATACCCTAATGTCATAGTTCCTTCAAAGACGCGTCCGAAGTTCGTCGTTGCGCTTAAGTTACTCGACTGCTCTTCGGAGACTGTTTCGGCGGTAAGTTGTTCCCTATTTGTACGCTGCTCTTTGAGTTGTCCATACTCTACACCGATTGTTAAAGGTTTACCGAATATCCACGGTTCTGCATAACCGAGTCGCAAAATCTTAAGAAGCCCGGATTTCCAATAGAAGTTAAACTGTCTCCCTGTTCCGAGCAAGTTGGTTTCGCGGGCTTCAAAGACACCGGTAAGTTGTGGTGCAGCGTCAGCATTTGAGTCTGGCGGTGCGTATCCGATGACACCGCTCAACTGTCCTGTCTTTGCTTCGGTTACCCGCGCATGGAAGTTAATCCTGTCTTCTGTATCACCGACTTCCAATACATTCGGATTGACTTGATAGAAATACCCTAAATTTCGCAAACGGCGATAACTTGTATCAATATCGCGCTGGTCGAAGTTTTGATCAGGTTTCACTCGGATTTCCCGAAGGACTACCTTGGTCTTCGTTTTTTCGAGTCCGCTAACCTTAACCTCGCCAATTTTAACTTGCGATCCTTCGCTGATATTCAACGTGAAGTCAACGGTGCCTGTTTCCGGTGAGAATTGGAAGTCCTGAGGGGCAATCTCAACTTTCGGATATCCGTGTTCGCTGTACAGAGTTTGAAGGCGGTCAATGCCACGTTCCAACGCGACCTGTGTAAAAAGTTTTCCCCATTTTAAACCGAGTTCATCACGAATTTCGTTCTCCGAAAAGCGTTGATTTCCTGTGAGTGTGAGTGTACCCGTGCGGATCTGTTTGCCTTCGACAATTTCTACTGTGATGGATACATGGGATTCGTTATTGAGTTGTTTGATTCCTGAAATCGGCGTAACCTCAGAAGACGTTTCTGCGAACACAAAACCTGCTTCCTGATATGCTGTGACGATGCGTTCAAAACTTTCTATAATTTCCAAACGAGTGTAGGCTTTTTCTTCCACCCATCCGAATAGACTTATCAATTTTTTCTGGTTTAAATGTTCATTGCCGTTGAAACGGAGTTGATGAATGCGATAACGCTGCTCTGGCTTATCCGCTCCTTCGTTATCGAGTGATGTCGTTTCTGAGGCAGGGGCCTGTTCTGTGGTTTCAGAATTGGACCTTGTTTGGGAGAGACTCGTCAAACAGAGGAGTAAGCAGATGAAAAATAGGATAATTCTTGGCAGTCGTGGGTTAGGCATCTATTGTCTCCGATAAACTCACATTTATACCAAATAAGTATTTTAACATGTGCGATGCGTTAAAAGCAAACGATCCGTTCGTGTAGGTAATAGTTTTGTATTATTTATACACCTTTGATCGTTAACCCCTTAAATCTCCCTGATCAGCGGATTGGCACTATATGCTTCTGATAGAGGAGTTCCATAAAATTAGTGTTTGAATGGTGATCTTAAACGATATGTTCCTCGTGAACGAGAAAAAATTTGATAAAATTCTGCAAATATGGTATTATATTAAGCAAGCGTTAAATTTATAACTTATTCATAAAGGTTTCAACACGTACCACAATCATTAAAGTTACGCCTGCAAGGAGACAGGGATATTATGCCAAATGCTTTATTTGTTTATCCGAAGTTCCCGCCATCTTATTGGGGCTTTAAGTACGCCTTGGAATTTCTTGGTAAAAGATCATCAATGCCCCCGCTTGGACTATTGACTATCGCTGGAATGTTCCCTGATAATTATGCGTTAAAAGTCGTTGATATGAACATTGAGCCGCTGACGGATGCGCATCTTCAGTGGGCAGATGTTGTGCTGACATCGACAATGATTGTTCAAAAGGACTCGCTTTATGAAGTTGCTGAACGCTGTAATCGAGCATCGGTCCCTATCATCGCGGGCGGACCGCACCCGACTTCCTACTATGATAATATCAAAGAGGAAACGGATGCCACTATTGACCATTTTCTCTTTGGTGAGGTTGAGGAGATCTTTGAAGAGTTCTTAACCGATTTTGAGAGCGGCTGTGCGGAGGAAATCTATCGCGAGAAACGGAAACCGGATATCACACAGACACCCCCGCCCCGCTACGACCTTATTAATATTAATGCTTACGGATCAATGGCACTCCAGTTTTCACGCGGATGCCCTTTCAATTGCGAGTTTTGCGACATCACGAAGTTATTCGGGCGCGTGCCGCGTACCAAAAGCAATGAGCAGATGCTCACTGAGTTTGAGATGCTCTATAAACTCGGTTGGGATGGCGCAATGTTTGTTGTTGACGATAACTTTATCGGTAACAAACGCGACGCTATGCGCTTGCTACCCGCTGTCAAGGAGTGGCAGGAAGAACGACAATTCCCCTTTTCACTCTTTACTGAAGCGAGTGTAAACCTCGTCGAAATCCCTGAAATGCTTGATGCAATGAGCGACGCTGGGTTTAACATGGTATTCCTCGGCATCGAGAGTCCGAATGATGAAGCACTCCTCAGCACCTCTAAAGGACAAAACACCAGCAAAGAAGAGGAGGCGGGAAGTTACCTCTTGCGTGCTATCAGGAAAATACAGAGTCGAGGGATGGAAGTCACAGGTGGATTTATTATCGGGCTTGATGGCGATACCGAGTTTGATTCACACATCAAGTTTATTCAGGAAGCCGGTATCCCAATGGCGATGGCAGGTCTACTGACTGCTCTGAAGGAGACCGACCTCTGGCACCGATTGAAACAGGAAGATCGGTTACTTGGGGAGTCCAGCGGAAATCAGACCGACATGAGCCTCAATTTCGTACCGGAAATGCCGCGCGAGGAACTCCTTTCTGAGTACCGGCGGGTTGTTTCTACGCTCTATGATCCTACTCTCAAGAACTACTTCGCTCGGTGTTTAACCCTGCTTGAGCACATGCCTCAGACTTCACACAATGTGAGATCCATTCAGAAAGAGGAGTTACACGCGTTTATCCGTTCGATCCAGAAACAACTTTTCTCCAGGCAGGGTTTGGAGTACGCACGGTTTTTAGTGAAGACACTCAAAGACTATCCGAAGATGTTCCCTGAAGCGGTCCGGTTGGCAGTCATGGGTTATCATTTGGAGAAGACAACGCGTAACACTATCGCTGTTGAGGATTTCAGGAATTTCTTAGATCACGAAATGGATACGTTTAAGGAAGAGGTTTCGCAATTCGCTCAGGTACAGGGTGATCGGATGAATGAAATTCAGAACTATTCGCGTAAACTCTTTACACGCGTGAAAAAGGAATACGATTCAATTCACGAAGATTTTCGATACGCTGCGCACAGTGCCCTTGAGGGTTTCCAGAAATCCATGTTCAAGGAATATTTGGACGCCGAGCTCAATGCTTTCAAGGAGGCTGTTAGTACTTTCGCAAAGGCACAGACTGAAAGACTCGGTGAACTCCAAGCGTATGTTCATAATCTCTTAGCTCGTGTCCATGCCCAACACGAACAACTCCACGACGATTTCAAGCAGAACGCCCAGGAAACCTTTGACGCTTTCCGGGACTCCGTCAAGCGACATTTAGAGCAACTCTTCGGTTCTGTTCCTGTCCAGATTGAAGGGCTCAGTTAATCGGACCATGGCATCTATTGAGATAGAAAACCTTGGTTTTATCTATCCAAGTCGTGATACGCCGACACTGCAAGATATTACGACCCACGTCCCTTCTGGAGCATTTGTGCTACTGACGGGTCCAACAGGGTGCGGTAAGTCTACGTTATTGCGGACATTGAACGGTTTGATCCCACATGCCTCGGCAGGAACGCTCACAGGGTCGGTTCGTCTTGACGGTAAAGCCATCGCCGCACAACCGATCGCTACCACATGCCAACAAGTCGCCCTCCTCTTCCAAAACCCCGACGATCAACTCTTTTGCACACTGGTCGAAGATGAAATCGCTTTTGGGCTCGAAAATCTCGGTTTTCCCGCCGAAGAAATTAAAAGGCGGATTGCTGTCGCCTTAGAGCAGGTGGGACTGCCCGATTTCGCGTCGCGGGAGATCGCATCGCTTTCCGGTGGTCAGAAACAGCGTGTTGCGCTTGCTGCTGTCTGTGCGATGCAACCGCACGTCTTGCTCTTAGACGAGCCGACGAGTCACCTTGATCCCAAGGGGACGCGGGACATTCTTGATATTGTTGCGCGACTCAATCGAGAGATGGGCATAACGGTTATCTTGGCAACCCATCGAACGAAAGAGGTTGCCCCGCTGTGTGACCGTGTATGGCTGATGGATGAAGGACGACTCTGCTTGGATTTACCGAAAGCGGAGGCGTTTCAGAACCTTACCCTATATCAGCGTTTAGGTGTGCAGCTGCCAGAGACCGATGACCTGCCAGTAGAAACACCTCTTAAACGCAATAGCACAGCCTCACAAGCCTCTCTCCTTAGCATCCAAGAACTCCAGTTCCGTTATCCGAACATGAATGAGGATGCAGTGCGTTCGATTTCTTGTGAGGTGTCTCGTGGAGAAGTCGTCGCTATTATGGGTGCGAACGGTTCTGGTAAAACAACCTTGATTCATCTCATTGCTGGCTTGCTACGTTCATCAGCAGGCGAGGTGATTACTGATGGAAAGTCGTCCAGTCGCCTGAAGCTCCATCAGTTGGCAGGTAAAGTCGGTATCGTTTTTCAGAATCCCGATTTGCTGTTGCAGGCGGAAACTGTTCGCGATGAGGTGGCATTCGGTCCAAAAAATTTTAAATTCTCTACACAGATTCTTGAAGAGCGAGTCAACACGACACTCACCCAGTTTGACTTGGATAATTTTGCCGTAGAGGCACCCTATTCGTTATCGCGTGGGCAGCGTCAGCGGGTTGCTGTTGCTGCTACTTTCTCATTACACCCTGACCTGTTCCTCCTCGATGAACCCACCACGGGACAGGATGCGCAGCATCTCCATCAGTTGATGGACGAGCTTTGCGATGAAATCCAGCGGGAGGATAAAACCCTCATTTTCGCAACGCACGACACAGAACTCACCTTGAAATACGCACACCGCGTTCTCCTATTACAGGATGGCGAATTGATTTTTGATGGCGCACCCTATACTGCTTTCGCTAATTCTGAACTTCTACAGCAAGCATCGCTATAATTGGTTTTTTCTTACTCATAAGTTTTCAACTGCGATGAAAGTTTTCATTCTAACTGCGTTGATAGGTTCTGTTTATTGTCATTTAGCGTAAACACGATCTATTGCAGAAACGTTGTAATAGATTAGGTGTTCTTGGGTCGGATATCCTGATCGAAGGACAACTACTTTGAATTGTGGTAGGTGAATCGACTCAAAAGGTAGAGACATTTTACATGCGTACCGATTGACGATGTATTATTAATTGTAGAATCCACCGTAAAAGGAGTATGAGAATGCAAGTAAATAAAAAGTGGATTTGCGTGGTTTTCTTATCCCTGTTACTCCCTGTTACCGCGTATGCTCAAACGGGCTTATACAAATTGCCACAGGGAAGAATGGCTGTCGGATTTGGTTTTACCGGAGTTGATCTCAGTAGAAGTCAAGATGCCATTGGGATAAGAGGGAGTCTTAGTTATGGTATTAGTAGCCGGACAAGGATTGCTCTCGTAGCGAATATGGGCATTATTGATGAAGACCGGTACTATGGTTCAGAATTTGATGTTCCGCCGCCCGTCGCAATAGGTGTTAGACCGGTGCATGTTGGTTCCTTAGGACAGACAGGCTTAGATTATTTTTTAACGGGTGTTTTTTACAGAGGATTTTCCAGTGGGATTTCTCGGAGGCTTGACGATCCTACAAATGAAAGACTTCTCAGTGTCCGAACTAATGGGTTTACCGGTGGAGGTGGTATTTCAAAACGCTCAGAGATTAACTTTGGTCGGGTACTAAACCCGTTTTCGCGTGCTGTCTCAATTCTGCCAACTCACTTAGCGACTAACCTTAGTTGGGTACTAAACTCCTTCTGTGGTGTATCTTATTCACGGTCTTGGACACGTGTATGGACTAAAGGGGCGCGTGAAGAAACGGAACCTAATTGGATATATTCTGGTTTTGGGGCTACAGTAGGATTGGAGGTTGAATTGTCACCGGCGATAAGTGTGATAGGGGCTTTTCGAGTCTCTTTTGAAGATTTCGATAGCGGTGTTAGCCTCGAGTTAAATTTTCATTGAAGGTATCCAGAGAGTTCCAACTGTAAGTACTTTCTGCCGGCTAGCGAGGTGTCCTAACCTCGCGAAATAGGTTAAAGAAGAAGAGGAATAAAGATGCGGATAAAAGAAAGATGGATTTCCATAGTCTTCTTATTCGTTCTGTGTCCTGTTACGGCGTATTCTCAGACAGATTTATACGGGTTATTGAGAGGAGAGATGGCTATTGCTGTTAGTTTCGGTAGAAGTCAGAATTCGAGCGGGATGAGAGGAAGTGTTGGCTACGGTATTAGTGATCGAACAAAGGTTGGTCTCACAGGGGGTCTCAGTTTTGCTAATGAAGACTTGTATGATAGTTCAGGAATTCATCTTCCGCCAGCCCTCGGAAGTGGGGTGGAGGTAATCCATATTAGGCCTTTAGGACAAATAGGCTTAGATTATTTTTTGTCCGGAGGCGTTCACACTACATTTTCTCGGACGCTTGATGCTTCTACAAATAAGATACTTGCAAGTGCGCGTAGTGTTGGATTTTCCGGTGGAGGTGGGCTGCTAAAACGCTTAGAGACGGACTTTGGGTGGAGCCTAAACCCTTTCTGTGGTATAGTTTTTTCAGAGGCGGGGGCAAACTTGGACACTAAGGATGGAAGTGTAGAAGTGAGGGGCGATCCGACCTTTTTTAACTTCACAGGAGGTGTAGGATTGGAGATTGAAATTGCACCGATGATAAGCATTGTTGGGGGTTTCCAGATCTCTCTTAAGGATTTCCACAGAGATTTTAGCATCGGGTTGAAATTTCAATAAGTAATTCTAAGGTTTGATATAGTAG
Organism: Candidatus Poribacteria bacterium; assembly: GCA_026702755.1. Taxonomy (NCBI): domain Bacteria; phylum Candidatus Poribacteria; species Candidatus Poribacteria bacterium. The sequence goes on from JAPPBX010000105.1 coordinate 21,772, forward strand.
GTTCAGTTCGCTGTCATATAGTGTAAACATAGTCTATCGCAGAAGCGTTATAACAGATTACTTGTTCTTGGGTTTGAGACTATTTGTAGGGAGAACTGCTTTCTAAAAGGAGGATGAAAGTGCATTTAAAAAAGAGATGGATTTACATAGTTTTCTTATTCGTTTTGTTCCCTGTTACCGCGTATTCTCGAACGGGTTTATACGAATTACCGGCAGGCGAGATGGCTGTTGGGCTTAGCCTTGGTAGAGGTCAACACTCTCGCTCGATAGGAGGGAATCTTGGCTACGGTATTAGTAATCGGACAAAGGTTGCCCTTACAAGTGGGGTCAGTTTTATTGATGAAGACTTGTACGATAGCTCAATTACCCATATCCCTCCAAGCTTTGGAGGTGGTGTTGTGTTGGTTCATATTAGACCCTTGGGACGAACAGGCTTAGATTATTTTTTCTCCGGGGGCATTCACACTACATTTTCTCGGACGCTTGATGCTTCTACAAATGAGACACTTGCGAGTGCGCGTAGTGTTGGGCTTTCCGGTGGAGGGGGTCTGATAAAACGCTTTGAGACTGACTTCGGGTGGGCACTAAAACCTTTCTGCAGTATATTTTCTTCAGGTGCTTGGGCTAACTTAGATGCTAAGGATGGAATTGTAGAAGTGAGGGAGAATCCAATCTTTTTTGGTTTTGCGGGAAGCGTAGGATTGGAGATTGAAATTTCATCAATGATAAGTGTTGTACTGCCATCGGAAATTAGGGCCACCCCCTAAACCAAGATTGTGCTATAATGACAATCTATTTGAAAGGAGTATCCGATGGCCAAACGAAGAAGATTCACCGCTGAGTTTAAAGCCAAAGTTGTGCTTGAAGCCCTCAGTGGTGAAACCACACAAGCGGAAGTCTGTCGACGACATAACCTCAGTGAAGATCAACTCTCCAAGTGGAAGCATCAGTTCGTTGAAAACGCTGCGTCTCTCTTTGAAACCCGTGACAAGGGATCACAAGAGACAGCGGAACGCATTGCTCACCTTGAACAGCTCGTTGGGCGGTTGACTGTCGCTTTAGACATTCAAAAAAAAGCCTCGACCTTGTTGAGCTAACTGCGTCTGAAAAACGGACCCTCGTTGAGGCACTCCAAACCGATTATTCGGTTCGGGAGATTTGCGACGCGCTCGGTTTCAACCGAAGCCTTCTCTATTATCAACCGAAAAGTGAACCGTCTGATGAGGTTTCCCTGCGTGATGAGATACACCGGTTAGCCTCACGTTATCCGACCTACGGGTATAGGCGTATCACCGAGATGCTCGTGCGTATGGGATACACTGTCGGTTATCGACGTGTTGCCCGATTGATGAAAGCAGATAATCTCACAGTCGCTGTCAAACGTGCTGGTTTCCGAACGACGCAATCGCTTGACGGTCAGCAGCAATGGAGCAATCAGATTGATAACCTTGACATCACGCGATGCGATCAGGTCTGGGTCGGTGATATTACCTACGTCCGTTTGAAAGGACATTTCGTCTATGTCGCTGTGCTCATGGATGTTTTCACTCGCAGGATAAGAGGGTGGCAGGTGAGTCGGCACCTGAACCAACCCCTGACGTTGAAACCGCTACAACAGGCACTGCGTCAGAGCGTCCCAGAGATCCATCATTCCGATCAAGGCGTGCAGTATCTGTCTAATACTTACATCAAGACCTTGATATGTCATGGCATAGAGGTCTCTTTAGCCCGTAGAGGGTGTCCTTGGGAGAACGGGTATGCCGAAAGACTCATCCGAACGCTCAAGGAAGAAGAAATCCACCTCAATGACTATGAGAATATCTCAGAAGTTGAATCACGTATCGATTATTTTATTCAACAGGTGTATCACCAGAAACGCCCGCATTCGGCGTTAGGGTATTTGACACCTCTCGAATTT
>JAPPBX010000106.1 GCA_026702755.1 Candidatus Poribacteria bacterium
CGGCGGCAAGGTATCCAATAAAATACTCGCGCCAGTTCCCCATCTCTCTCATCGGTGTGTCTCCTTATATTCTGATAATTATACTTCATTTTCTATTAAAAACGCAAGGTATGTTCACAATTTCGGGATTGCTCGGATAATTGCAGTTGACATGATCACCGTTTTCCAATAAAATATGTCCTATACAACTTGTAGAGGCATTTTGAGAACTGGAGATTGATTTGTAGAGGAGATCAAAATATAAAATGGCTAATAATATTTTTTCACCGGTAGAAACTGCTTATCCAATCAATAAAGCGCACGTCAACAGTCTGGATACATATCAGGCACAATACGCCGAATCAATTCAAGACCCAGAAGCATTCTGGGCAACGGTTGCGGAACGATTGACGTGGTATCAGAAATGGGATACGGTTAGCGATTATGACTTTGTTAACGCCGAGATTAAATGGTTTGAGGGTGGCACACTAAACGCTTGCTATAATTGCCTTGATCGACATGTAGAAACTGGACACGGTGATGCAACCGCTATTATTTGGGAGGGAAATGACCCGTCCGAAGATAAGACATTCAGTTTCAACGAACTCCTCGCCGAGGTCAAAAAATTCGCCAATGTGCTAAAAGCACAAGGCGTTGAAAAAGGCGACCGCGTCTGTATCTATTTACAAATGGTGCCAGAGTTGGCGATTGCGATGCTGGCGTGTGCGAGGATCGGTGCTGTCCATTCCATCGTTTTCGGTGCTTTTTCAGCCGAATCCCTTCGAGACAGGATTAATGACTCAGCGTGTAAAATGCTCATAACGCAGGACACTGCAATGCGCGGTCCCCGCAGCGATATACCGATGAAAGCGAATGCAGATGCCGCTGTGGCAGAATGCCCCTCTATTGAAAAAGTGGTCGTCGTAGAACGCACTGGGGATGCAGTCGATTTTGATGCCTCGCGCGATATCTGGTGGCATGAAGCAATGACAGATGTTGGCGCAGAATGTGAACCAACAGTGATGGATGCGGAAGATCCGCTCTTTATTCTGTATACCTCCGGCTCCACTGGAAAACCGAAGGGCGTTTTACATACAACAGGCGGCTATCTCGTTTATACATCTTACACGCATCAACAAATTTTCGATTATCACGAAGGCGATGTCTACTGGTGTACCGCCGACATCGGTTGGATTACGGGACACTCTTACATTATCTACGGTCCCCTTGCGAACCGCGCGATCAGCATCATGTTTGAAGGTGTGCCGAACTATCCAGACTTCGGACGTTTTTGGCAAGTTGTCGAGAAGCATAATATTAACATCTTCTACACCGCTCCAACGGCTTTGCGTGCCCTGATGAAGGAGGGTGATTCGTGGGTCGAGAAGTATGACAGATCTACGCTCAGGTTGCTCGGCACAGTCGGTGAACCGATTAAAGAGCCGGAATGGTTGTGGTACTATAACATCGTCGGCGAGAAACGGTGCCCAATCGTGGATACATGGTGGCAGACCGAAACGGGTGGGATTCTGATGACACCTCTACCGGCTGCAACACCGCTGAAACCCGGATCAGCGACGTTCCCATTCTTTGCCATTGAGCCAGTGATATTAGATGAGGAAGGAAATGAGGTTGAAGGGAACCCCGCGACGGGTTATCTCTGTATTAAAACAGCGTGGCCCGGTATCATGCGCACCGTTTACGGCGACCACGAACGTTTTGTTGATGTCTATTTTAGTAGGTTCCCCGGCTACTATATGACGGGCGATGGCGTGCTACGCGATGAAGATGGTTACTACTGGATTACGGGGCGCGTGGACGATGTCCTGAACGTTTCTGGGCACCGTTTAGGGACAGCGGAAGTCGAAGGCGCAATCGGTCAACACGCGGCAGTGGCTGAAGCAGCTGTCGTCGGTTACCCACACGATATCAAGGGACAAGGCATCTACGCGTATGTCACCCTCATGACCGGTGAGTCCGCATCTGACGATGTAGAAACAGGCATCAAACAAGCAGTCCGACAACAAATTGGACCTATCGCAACACCGGACAAGATCCAGTTTACACCCGCACTGCCGAAGACGAGGTCGGGCAAGATTATGCGGCGTATCCTCCGCAAAATTGCTGAAGGCGACATCTCTGAACTTGGTGATACTTCGACCCTCGCCGATCCTACAGTCGTGGATGCCCTCGTAGAAGGTAGACGGTAGAATAGTTTTCAGTTTTCGGTTATCAGTTAAGAGACTTCTTGTGGTAGCACCATATTCTGTAACTGCCACAGTATATTTCTTAACTGATAACATTGAAGCATTTGGGGTCGTGGTCGCGTAATTCATTGTGCATTAAATTTACAAGAAGTAGGGGTACAAATTGGCATCAGCACAGAAGATTGTAAACGAACTGAAAAAACAGGACATTACCCACGTTATAGGTGTTCCAGATAACGGGAGTGCACGGATTTACGAACTCTTGCGATCAGAACCGGATATAGAAGTCATCACAGTAACCCGCGAGGGGGAAGCATTTGCGATTGCTTCAGGGTTGTACGTCGGGGGCAAGAAACCTGTTATCATCATTCAAAATACCGGATTCTTAGAATCAGGCGATGCGATCCGTGGGACTGTCGTCAATATGCGGGTGCCGGTAGTAGTATTCATCGGGTATCGTGGATATCACAACCGAGATGAAGATCGACAATGGATCGATTCCGTTGCGACCTTCCTTGAACCTACATTGAAAGCGTGGAACCTACCTTATGAAATGCTGGAAACAGACGCGGATATTCTGTGTATTCAGAGAGCATTTGAAAAGACAGCAGCAACCTCCCTGCCAGCAGCAGTGCTATTGATTGGGCATGCGACATAAGTACATTCCAGTCTATCGTCTGGAACAAAGTATTCAATCCAAATTTTTACGTTTTTATGTTGCTTTTTAGGGGGAAAATTTGTTAAAATGCCTTGTTTGTCAGGTTTTATGGGGAAATTTCACTTTTTTTTAAACATTTTACTTGACAAAACGTTTTAACATAATGTATCATTAACTCTTGTGTTTATTTATTAGAATCTCATATTTAAGGAGAGGAGAACGATGGAAGCCGAGTTTTTCGGTGAAACAGCAGGTATTGAAAGTGTTGATCCTTACATGGACGCATCATATCCAGATGAAACAGAGCCCTCGGAGAGTTACAAAGGAAGCGATCAGAATGCTTTAACGAGTTGGCTTCGGAGTGTAGCTGGACACCGTCTGTTAACCCGTGAGGAAGAAGTTGAATTGGCAAAACGGATTGAAACCGCGGAAGCCAAAGCATTAGATGAACTATTAGAAGCATCCGTGAAAGCAGATTTATTAGTTCGCGAGAAGAAAGAGCTACTGGTCAAGCAAATTGAAGCCGCGGAAGCCAAAGCCCTAGAGGAACTACTGGAAGCACTCGTGAAAGCAGATTTATTAGTTCGCGAGAAGAAAGAGCTACTGGCGGAACAGATTGAAGCTGGCAGATGTGAAGCACGGAAAGCACTCGTAGATGAACTACTAAAAGCACTCGTGAAAGTGAATTCATTATCCAGTAAAGAAAAAGAGTTACTGGCGAAACGGATTGAAATTGCGGAAGGCGAAGCACGAAAAGCACGAGATGAACTCGTTCAAGCGAACCTACGACTTGTTATTTCTATTGCCGTCAAATACCAGGGGCACAACGTTCCACTTGAAGATCTGATTCAAGAGGGAAACATTGGATTGATTAAAGCAGCAAGTAAGTTCGATTACCAGAAGGGTTTTAAGTTCAGCACGTACGCCATCTGGTGGATTAAACAGGCAATTATGCGTACACTCGATAATTTCTCCCGCTCAATTCGATTGCCTTCTTACGTGGTCGCGAAGATGAATAAGTTCGATGCGGTTTATGCGACCTTGTGCCAAGAACTGCAACGCGAACCACGGCGCGAGGAAATAGCGGAAGCCTTAGACCTGACAGTAAAACAGGTCGAGGAAATTTTAACGTTCAACGCTGACGCTATTTCAATGGATTTACCACTCAGTGATGAGCGCTCCGCCGCAACATTAGGTGATTTAATCGAAGACCCAACAACCAGCGGAGAAGACGGCCCGATCGCAGAAATAATTAACAAAGATCTGACCGCCCAATTTCTTAAAAGATTACCTGAGCGAGAACAGAGAGTGCTGAAAATGCGCTTTGGACTCGAAGATGGGGAACGGAAAACACTCCGCGAAATTGGTGTTGCCCTGAAAGTTACCCGAGAACGGGTCAGACAACTCGAAATAGACGCAATCAAGCGGTTGCATGACCTTTACGACGAAATGGGAGAATTTCGATCAGATCAATCTTGGGTAGGAAAAACCGCCGCATAGACACTACTTATGGAAGGCAATTATGAAGAATTTCTTGAAGAAGCTCAAGGGAGACGAAACCCCTTTGCTCGAAGTCACAGAAACTGCACAAGAGAAGATTCAGGCAGTGATAGAAACCGAAGAGGTTGAAGTAGAGGGACTACGCATTAGCATCCAAGGCAGAACTGCCACTGCTTTCCAATACAGTCTTGGCTTAGCTACTGAAGCACAGGAAGACGACATTGTTGTTGAATGTGAGAATTTCAACGTCCTTGTCGATGCTGAAAGTGCGCCTGACCTTAAAGGTGCTGTGATTGACTATGTTGACGACCTGAATTCAAGTGGATTCAACATTGAGAATCCGAACACGCCGACGTGGGACAATCCAAAGGCACAAGAGGTACAGAAGCTGATTGATGAACGGATTAACCCAGCCGTTGCTGCACACGGTGGACAGATAGAACTCTTGAACGTCGAAGATGACGCTGTGTACATTCACATGGGGGGCGGTTGCCAAGGCTGCGGCATGGCGAATGCTACCCTCAAACACGGTATTGAAGCCATGATTCAAGAAGTCTTCCCCGAGATCAAACATGTGATCGATACCACCGATCACGAGGCTGGAATGAATCCGTATTATTCATCAAGCAACGGATAGTAAAGAAGATAGGCGGATGGTGACATCCGCCTCTTTTTTTAGACCGACACTCAATCCGACACAATGTGGGCACCAACGTTGTTCACTTGCGTAATAAAACAACTCCCACCACTCGGAAGCGTTTTTAGAAACGCCTCAGTATCCTGTTTTAATCTATTGACGTCCTCACCTATCACGCAAATCGCTGCACCCCAACTGCTAACGCCTGCCCCAAATGCCTCGCTGTCTTGCAAGAAGTCAAGCGTCAATTGTAACTCAGCACCCTGTGCGTCAATCTCAACCCGCTTCCACCCAAACGTTTGAATCTGATTTAAGGCCTCCCCAAAGCTGCGTATATCTCCCTCAACCAGGGCAGGAAGTATCTGCATCAATAGGATGTGTGAAAGTTTCTGAGCAGTCCATTCCGGTTGTGGACAGAGCGTGCGAAACAACTCAACTTCCTCATCGCCATAAATCCGTGAGCAATTCGGTACGACAATTAACAGTGGGACTTCTGGAAACAAGTAACGGAGCAAAATTGGCGGCGGCGGAATATCACCAACGGCAGAAGAGGGTAGGAATGATGCCTTCTGTTCAGGGAAACGATGTCCACCATCAACGATGAATCCACCCGCATCAAACGCTGCAACACCGATACCTGAAGTGCCGCCACGCCCAACAGCCGTTGCTAATTCTTGCACATCCAATCCGAATTCATATAGCACATTGGCAGCCTGTGCGATGCCCAGAGCGAGTTGCGTCCCGGACCCGAAGCCACAATGCATCGGGATTTCAGACACAAATGTCAATTTAATGCCAGGAAAGGGATAGGTCTCTTGGAGTCGTGCAATAACATTACAAGCTCGCTCATGATAGATAGAAGATGACACATGAACATCGGTCGCCCGTTCAGCAATGATTTGGAAATTGGGTTCATCAATCGCGAGACCGAAGCCACCATCAATTCGTCCCAATACGCCGTTCAAGTCAAGCAGGGAAAAATGTAAGCGGGACGGGGTCGTAATTCGGACGTGGGACATAACTGTATTGGATTAGTTTAGATTTTTTGTAGGTATGTTAAGGCACGAACTTTGCCGCGTCCCACTTAATCTGCGCTTGGACATAATAGACAGCAAAACAGAACACAACAAGGGTAAAAAGGCACCCTTTTTTATTGAGGTCTCTAATTACTCAGCCCCATCACCATTATGTCCATTCTGTATAACATCTCGCTCGATTAAACCGTCTCGAATATGCAACACACGTTTGGCGTGCTCAGCGACTTCAGCCTCGTGTGTCACCATGATGATAGTATTTCCTTCCTCGTTCAGGCGATTGAAAATTGCCATGATTTCGGTACCAGAACGGGTATCCAAGTTACCGGTTGGTTCATCAGCAAAGATCATCGACGGCTTATTGACTAAAGCACGGGCAATCGCGACGCGTTGAATCTGTCCACCAGATAACTCCGTCGATTTGTGATCAACGCGGTCTGCCAGACCGACGGCTTCCAAGGATTCAAAGGCACGTCGTTTCCGCTCTTTTCGCCCTAAGCCGGAGTAAATAAGCGGTAATTCAACATTGTTGAGCGCACTGGTTCGTGGCAGTAGATTGAAGGATTGGAATACAAAACCGATCTTCTTATTCCGAATGTCCGCCAGACGATTATCGGAAAGTTTTCCGACCTCTTCACCTTCAAGGTAATACTCTCCAGATGTCGGTGTCGCGAGACAGCCCAGAATATCCATCATCGTCGATTTGCCGGAGCCGGAAGGTCCCATAATCGCGATGAATTCACCTTCTGTTATGTTGAAACTCACACCTCGTAAGGCATGCACCTGTACATCACCCATTTGATAGACTTTTGTCAGATCTCTTACGTCTATTAACACAGCGTTTCCTCCTTAACGTTTATATTATGAAAACAAGCAATGGACAAGAACACAGAACTTAGCATTTTTATGCTAACAATGCTGCACCTTTTATTCTTCCTCTCTCTCTGTGCTTTCCTGTTCCTTTGCCAACTCCTGCATAGAAGGCACAAAAACGCGGTCCCCTTCCTTCAAACCACCTGTAATTTGAAAGTGAGTATTGTTCCGTTGCCCAATTGTAATGTGAGTTTTGACCCCTTTTTTCCCGTCTTTATTCTTACTCGCTTCACCCGTATCCAGCATGACAAAGTACTGTCGTTCGCTACTCACTGCAGCTTCTATATCGCGAAGCACCTCTTGCCCGGAGACAACAATAGAGATCTGTGTCGGTCCGGTCCGTAAGCCCTTCTGCTCACCCTCAAGCAGAATTTCAAGATTGCTACGACTCTCTTCCGACGTTTTTCTACCAACACGTCCAGTGAACTCCTTTCCGATCGGATTTCGGATTTTGAGTTCCTGACCCTCCTGAAATTGTCCGAGATTTGCCGGGTCTACTTTCGCCTTAACAGTGAAAACCTTTGGACTCAGTACAGCAGGTATTGGAAGTTGAAGGATATCGGATTCTTCAAACACGATGATGTCAACATCAGCGGACATACCGGGTAGTAGTTCCGATGGCGAACCGATGACCTCTACATCCACCTCAAAGGTAATAACGGAACTTTGGTTCTGGGGACCGCGCGGTGTCGCGCTCGGTGAAATCTCGCTCACTCTACCGGGAAAAACACGACCGGGATAACTATCAACGGTGATTTCAGCGCGTTGTCCTTCGTCTATTTTCCCGATTTCGACCTGATTAATTTGCGTTCTCACAATCATTTGGTCGAGGTCCGCAATACGCATGATCGCCTCACCGCGTGAAAACGCTGAACGACCGGAGGTGATAATTTCACCCTCTTCTACAATAATACGCGTAATCGTGCCAGACATTGGAGCCCTTACTGTTGTCCAGTCAAAGCGCTCTTCCTGAGACTTGAGTTGACTTTCCGCTTGGAGTAGACTCGCCTCCGCACCCACCTTCGCATGTCTGGTGAGTTCCTTCTCTTCCTCAGTTGTCTCTTCTAATTGTTGGAGCCGTATGCGAGCGTTTTCCAATTCTGCTTCCAATTGCTTCTTCCGTTCTTCCTCTGACTCTTTAATTGTCTCAATATTTTTTTCATTTAGCGCGAGTGTTGATTTTCGGCTGTCAATCGCCTGATTCATCGCATTGATATTCTCTTCCTGCGATTTAATAGTCTCGTTTTGAGACTCAACCTCTTTTTCGGAGGATTCGTACTGTGACTTAGCTAAAGCAAGTTGCCTCTGAGAGTCCTCCAATGTTTTCTTTGAAACGAGCTTTTTGTCAAACAATTCCTTATTCCGCTCATACTCGGATTCTGCGGTTTCAAAGGAGATTCTTGCGGATTCAACATTTCCCTCTGTACGTTGAAGGGTTAGCTTCGCTTGCGCTAATGCAATTCTCGCCTGTCTCAGGGCAATCTGATCTTGAGTGAGGGAATTTTTCGTCGTGGCAACTTGTGTTTCCGCTTCGGTAATTCGTTGCTGTGTCGTTGCAACAAATGAATCCAAAGATGCCTGCGCCACTGCGACAGAATTGCGTGCCTGTGCGAGACTACTCTCCTGCTGCTTCTCAGTGATTTGAATTTGGAGCTCTGCCTGTTGAAGTTGAGCCTTTCGAGCATCAAGATTGGCTTCTGCCTGTTTCTTCTGCTCCAGAATTTGCTTTTCATCAATCCGCAGCAAAGGATCTCCTAATTTAACTTCCACCGCCTCATCAACGAAAATCTCAACAATCTCACCCTCCACGTTTGAGCGGACATCCACCTCAAGGAAGGAGCGCAGGTTACCAGATTCACGTACACGGACAAGGAATTCGCCACGACGTACCACCTCCTGTTTCTCCTCGGCTTCCTTCTTGTTTTGACCGAAACTGAGGTTCATCCGGGTGGCACCAATCGCACCAACAGCGATAACGACAACGGCGATTGCCCCGATGATAATCCACTTTTTCCGATTTTTCATGGTTACTGTAACACTCCCATTGCATCCTGTAAACGAGTTTGTGCGATTTTGTAATCGTAGAACGTATTCACTTCATTCGTCAATGCCTGGGCGTAACTGGTTTGGGCATCAAGGAGTTCAAGCAGGATCGCTTTATCAACATCAAAACGCCCTTGAATGACTTCCAAACTAAGTTGCGCGTTGACCACCTGTGTTTTGGAGATATCAACAGATTCTTCACTACGTTTGAGATTTAGATAAGATTGGCGAACATCCAAGGCGACAGAACGCTCCAAGTCACTTGCATTTTCACGGGCTTGCTCCAATTGCATCGTCAACTCTTTGACCCGATTCCCCAAAATACCACCATCAAAAAGCGTAAAATTGAGTGACACACCAGCACTCCAACTTCGGAAGTCGGAGAAATTTTCACGCTCGCGGAGGTAATCGTCAAGATTCACGTTGTAGTCAACATCCGCGTTCAACCGGGGCCAGCGCTGTAATTTCGAGAGCGTCAACGACCATTCCTGTGACCTCAATTGCGCTTCCGTCTCCTTAAATTCTGGACGATTGTCAAGGGCTATTTGGATAGCTTCCTCAACCGGTATTTCTATTTTTTCAATAGTGCCCCGCTGTTGATATAACTGATATGCCTCATCCTCCGTAACGGTAATTAACACACCCGGATCCAAACCAAGGAGTCGCGGTAATCGGGCTTTTGCGACTTGAAGGGAATTTTGGTTCTGTAGGAGCGATAATCTATTATTCCCCTCTTGCAACTCCGCAGTTGCTACATCTGCTGGAATGAGTGACCCCGCCTCTACAAAATCCTTAGTGCGTTGCGTGTTCTCCTGTGCCCTCGCCAAATTCTGCTCACTGACTTCAACGAGTGCTTGAAACTGAAGGACATCATAGTAGGCTTCAGTAATTTGTAAAATTAGGCTCTGTTTAATTCCCTCATTGCGGCTGACAGTGGCACTCAGTGATTCCTTCGCCTGTGCAAAACCGCCTTCACGCTGTCCATTGTCCCAAATGGTATATTGTCCAGTTAGTCCCAAGTTGTAATTTTCAGGTTCAAAGCCGAAATCAATTCGGTCAGAAAAATCGTAATTGCCATTTGAAAAAATACGTGGAAAATAGTCAGCGCGCGCGGTTTTTACTCGAAGCTCTTGTATGGCGAGATTTAACCGAGCGTTTCGCATACTTGTCGATTTTTCCAGGCCTATCTGAATACATTGTTCAAGTGTCAAAGGCTGCGATAAATCAACCTCACCCATAGGTTGTTGGGCACTGACACAAAAAACGACCGCAAACTGAACAATAAGGATCGCTTTTAACAGCATGCTTTGGCACCCGGCACGCCGCGTCTGTTGTTGTAAGAGCAGGTTTTGGAAACCCGTGAGTTTTGACAAAACAGTGAACTTAATCTTCCCGTGAATCATTAACATCTCCTTGTCCGTTCCGACGCTTATATATGTGCTTCCATGAAGTTTAAGAACTTAAAACCGCATGCTTTAATGCAAGACATATTTCTAATTTTTTTAACCAGCAAATTTTAACTTACGAGTCCCGTCAAAAAGACTTTATCTATAATATTTTGACGCAACTTTTCATTAAAAGTTTAGACATTTTAACACCCAAAGAGGTTCTTTTTTCTTGCAATCGTCTCGAATTTCTGTTAAACTAATACATTAGAATGTTCTTAAACGCAATTCTCGGAATAAAAATATGTCACAGCGGAATCCCATTTTTCCTCTTATCTTTACTTGTGTTGTATTGGTCACCGGTGCGTTAGCCCCAGCGTTCTCGGTTGATTCTGGCACCCATTGGCTAATTGTGGACGCGACGCCGGAGGCACGCGCACACGAACGGATCAACACGCTCATTGAACTCCTAACCACGCGCGGACAGGTGCCAAGTGAGCAGGTACATCGTATCGAAGGCGATAGTGTGACACCTGACGAAATCCACGCTATGCTTCAAGAGGTCGGGAGACAAACCGGGATTCAGGACACGCTGATCCTTCTCTACCACGGAATGGTTACCAAACCGAGAGGGATGAACACAATGCACCTGCTAACGTCAGAGAATGAGCAGGGGATCCAAGATGTCACCCTTAACCAGTGGTTGAGAGAGACTGAAAGCAGGGACACCATTGTTATTGTCGACGGTTACACAGCGGATACAAACTTAAGTGCCTACTACGCGAACCGCGAGATACTCGGAACCGCTGCACTAAACGTGATCCAGTCGGCAGAGACAGCGGATGCAACAGTGCTTCTTCAGCAACTCCATGACGCTCTCGCCACAGATACAACCGACACAAACGATAATCGGCAGTTGAGCATCATCGAAAGTTACGAATTATTGCGGGAGAATCCGGATTTTATGGACGGCATTCTCGCACCCACGGGTGATGTTGAAGCTGCACTGCTTAAATTGAGCCCGGCACTTAAGATTGAGACGTTTCCCGAAGGCGCAGAAATTTCCATCAACGATGTAGAGGTCGGCAGTACACCCAAACTCATCACAGAGAATCTGAAACAGGGGACTTCTACAGTATCTGTGAAGAAAACAGGGTACCTTATCCCACCAGCGAAGACTGTTGAATTGCAGTTAGTTCTTGGAGAATCCGCCTATACCGGTTGGGCACTTGAGCCAATTGCTCTTCACGGCAGCGTTGCCGGAGTCGCCGGTGAACCCGTTGATGGTGCTGTCGTTTGGATTGAGGGCACAACACATCAACAGACTGTCAAAGCAGATGGCACCTATCGCTTCGACGAGTGGAAAGACACCGGTCTACTGAAATTTGGTGAGACTTACACGCTCGCTGTAAAACAGGGAGACCTGAATTACGGATCGGCGACTTTCACATTTGATGGGTACACCGATATCGCACAACCGCTGCAGCTTATTAAGCACACTTGGTTTGAAGTCTCACAAATCGAATTTGACCGACAGAACCATCAAGGGGCTGTCACCGCTTTTCAGAACGGGATCGAACTCACGCCAGATTTTCCGCAAATGTCTCCCGACCTGACAGTCCTACTCCTCAGTTCCTTCGCCGACGCTCTCGAAAAACAGGACGTTCAAGACGTAACTTATCTGGTTGTTACAGCGAAACTTGCTGAGCAACACGGACAACCTGATCTTGCAAAACGGTATTGGGAAGAGGTGAAAACGAAAGCGCAAAAAGGAAGCACTGCTGCTGAACTCGCAAGCCAGCGACTCTGGCAGATGAATCGTGGACGCTATCTCCTCAACATCGGTCTTATCGTATTGTTAGTCGTGCTACTTGCGTCGGGTGCATGGACATTTTACAGATATCAGAGATCCAAGCGCACTGCGCCGGAAAATTGACCTCCTCAGAAATAGTGGTAACGGCATACGACTCAAAGACTACATATTAGACAAAAGCTCTTCTAATACCACCGTCGCATACCCACCTGCAGGCAGCGTGAAACTGAGGCGGACCCCCGCATTATCAACAGCAGATACTTCGTGCAACTGCATCGACATTCGCAAAGGTCTACGCGTTCCCAGTAACCGAATACCGACAACCTTACGAAAGTCTTTAAGGTGAACCCCTTCATCAGCAAGGAGCGATGTCTCCAACGTGAGCACATCGCCAGCCGGTAGACGCATCTTATATCCGAAGATCGGACCCGATGGGCTGATTTCAAACGCCTCCGCCCGCGGTTGCTCAAGGATAGCATCCACAACAAGAAAGGGGGCACCATTATCATGTTTCACGGCAATATCACCCTCAAGGAGTTTGCCTAAATCGGGTGCTCGCCGCGCCAAGATGCGGTTAAAGAGATATGCCTGATACGCCGACAAAAATAGCTTCCGCAGCCGATGCGGAATAGAGGACACCACTCTTTCGACGGGTTTCCGTGCCAATTCCCGTTGCATTCGCCGTGCCACAGCATCAGTCTGTAGCATTTCATCTGTGATCATGTAACGGACAACCGTCTCCCACTCCGCCTTCACCAATGCCCTCCCGATCAGATGTGAATCGTTTTTATTTCCAAACCGTTGCGCCCCGAAGCGATTCGGCACGCCTACAGTCATCAACCGTGTCATCGTCCTTTCGACAAAAGACAGTGTGTTATGTGAAATATCGCGGAGGGTTATCTCAAACCTGTTGCCGCGAAGGTGCCCCACTCGTAATTTATGCGTGTGCCGTTCCGCCCATAGAACCTCAATATCCGGTTGTTGAACCTTCAGAACCCGTTCCGGCGGTACTCCTTCAATAGACAGTACTTGTGTTGTGACTGCGTTTTTATCCTTCAACCCAGCGTAACCGAACTGCCGACTCTGTACCTGTAGATCTCGTGCGATTCTGTTAATCGCCTCCAGCGTCGTCAAATTGCGTTTCCGAACCGCAAAAAAGGTATGCGTCCCTGTCTGAGAGGGTTCATAAAGTGGCAATTCTTCAACAATAAAATCTTCGGGTTCTTTGAACATCTGATCTGCCTTGTGAATGTTAGTTTCTACGCCATTATAGCGACTATTACGCCATTTGTCAAACTGCGAAAAATGGAAATATTCCTTGCCATCATCAATTAACTGTGGTATAATTAATACGGAAGCATCAACAAAAAGGAGGGAAAGATGGCTTATATAATCTGTGAACCGTGTGTTGACGTGATGGACACCGCATGCGTCGATGTCTGTCCCGTGGACTGTATACACACCACCGAAGGCGAAAAGCAGCTTTACATTGACCCAGATGTGTGTATCGACTGTGCTGCGTGCGAACCTGCGTGTCCTGTTGACGCGATTTTCATGCAAAGTGATGTTCCCAGCCAATGGGAATCATATATTGAAGTAAATAGTAAATTTTTTGAGACCTTCGTTAAACCTGAAACCACAGATAGCGGAGACGACGAAGCAGGAAAAACCAAACAAGGAAAACAACAAGGCATTCCAGAAGAATTTGTCCAGATACCAGAACAGCCAGATTCACGACTCCGTACCCCATTCAATCTGTTAGCACTCCTTGGACAGCCTATTCTTGGCGCCTTCTCAGCGAAATTCAAGGCGCGACTTGAGGAGATGGCAGGGAACACGCGTATTTTTAGTGCCGCTGTATCCACAGGTATTAATAGCCTACTTAACCTGATACTCTATCCGCTCATCCTTTTCTTTGTTGGGTTCCAAGGACAAACTCCCGACCTTTTCTCAAGCAGAGGCAACTTGATGATTTTCCTCGGGGTCGTCATCGCAGTCACCGAGGGTATTTACCGGTTTAAAGACGACTTCAGCGCAACGGAAGAACAGCCACGTTACGGTGCAGCGTTCTACGGTTGGTTCTTGTCACTTGTTGCGACACCGCTGCTTATCGGTGCGCGTTCTGCTCTGGTTACGGATCCCTCAGCACAACGTACAACGGTTCCGGGAGCAGTAGATGTAGATGGTGCAATTTACGCCGATGATATCAAGGAACGATACCGACGCTAC
The DNA here is from genome assembly GCA_026702755.1 of Candidatus Poribacteria bacterium. NCBI lineage: Bacteria > Candidatus Poribacteria > Candidatus Poribacteria bacterium. The sequence continues at coordinate 14,359 of JAPPBX010000106.1, forward strand.
GGAATGATTAATCAAGTCTCAGAAATGGCGGACTATTACCGAATCGAAATTGAATTCCCACGATGGGTGCCCAATTCTTCGATGAAGGAAGCGTTCAACCTTCCAGATAGGATGCCGCACTACGACTACGAAGTCCATTTAAGTTCTCCATACGCTGCCGTAGATACCACACCGACCCCTGACACCACTGTGACGGTCCAGACGCAACTCCCTGTGAATCCTGAAACAGGTGAAATGGAGGATCCGCGGTTTGAAAACGTTGTCGGACGTGCCAGTTCCTTCCCTAACGGCTTTACAAATATCTTTCCCATTCAAGCACAACCGGAGGATTTCTATACACACTATCGGAACCGGGTGCTTGAAATTATCGTTCCGAAAACGGGGACTTACAGTGAACTCGGCTTGGAACCGCCAGTCCACTACGCAAAATTGAAGGGATAGCGAAACTTGCAGCTATAGGCTATGATCGATAAAGAAACGCTTGTTGCTTGGGATAAGCGTTACCTCTGGCATCCGTTCACGCAGATGCAAGATTGGCTGACGGAGGATCCAGTCATCATTGAACGTGGCGAGGGGTGTTATCTCATCGATATTGATGGAAACCGATATATTGATGGCATCGCTTCTGTATGGACAAACGTTCACGGACATAACCATCCCGAATTGAACACCGCGCTCAAGACGCAGCTGGATAAAATCGCACATACCACCCTGCTTGGGTACAGCAACATCCCGGCGATTCAACTCGCCCAAAAACTGGTGGAAATCACGCCAACTGGACTGAACAAGGTGTTCTACTCCGACAACGGCTCAACCGCTGTCGAAGTCGCCTTGAAGATGGCGTATCAGTACTGGCAACATAAGGGTGAATCGCAACGCAAACTGTTTATCCATTTCGATAACGCGTACCACGGCGACACGATAGGTGCCATGAGTGTAGGCGGTATCGACAGCTTTCATAACACCTTTGATTCCCTCCTTTTCAAAGGTATCCGTGTATCCGCCCCAGAACCCTACCGTTTCTCTCATACTGCGAACGCTTCTGGTAACGACTCCAAAGTTAAAACCCATTGGCTCAATACGGTCGAACGTGCCCTTTCCGAGCAGGCAGGACAGATTGCGGGTATTATTTTAGAGCCGCTCATTCAGGGAGCGGGTGGTATGCTCATTTCGCCAAAAGGGTTTTTAAAGGAACTCGCTGCATTGGCAAAACAGTGGGAAACACTTCTCATCGTTGATGAAGTGATGACGGGGTTTGGTCGGACGGGTAAAATGTGGGCATGCGAGCATGAGCGCGTTACACCCGACCTTTTATGCACAGCAAAAGGTCTCGCCGCCGGTTACCTTCCACTGGCAGCGACGTTAACGACAGATGACATCTATAACGCTTTCCTCGGTGAATATAGAGACCTCAAGACCTTTTTTCACGGGCATACTTTCACCGGAAACCCATTAGCGTGTGCTGTCGCACTGGAAAATATCACTATTTTCGAGTGCGAGAATCTCCTGTCCCGACTCCAACCTACGATTGAACATTTCAGAAATAGACTCCAAGAATTCTATAAACTTCCATACGTCGGCGATGTGCGCGTGTGTGGGCTTGCCGCTGGTGTAGAATTAATGGAAGATCCAGATACCGGTACACCTTACCCTTTTGAAGATAAAGTGGGTATCCGGGTTTGTAAAGAGGCACTCACTCGCGGAGCGATACTCAGACCGCTTGTTAATACCATTGTCTTGATGCCACCCTTGCAAATATCGATTTCAGAATTAGATGCTCTGTTGGACATCGTTTATACTTCAATTGAGACAGGCACAAAAAAATAGGGCGGGTTTGAAACCCGCCCTACGATTCGCTAAATTTGTTAGAAACTTCCACGGCTCACTGCCATATTCTGCGCTCTATCTGTTACCTGAATGGTAATCGTGTGCGCACCTTCAGGGAGTTCACCGGTTTCCAATAAAAGCTTCTCCTGTTTGGAATCAAAGATACCATCTTCAGGGAATATCGCCTTCCAGTGCTCATCACTGTCAATCTTATAGACCGCTTTCTGGATCGGTGTTGTCATGTCCGTAACGTCACAGGCAATTTTGTAGGTGCCATCGCCGTTCGCAGTAACTTGGATTTCCCCGATAGAAGGTTGTGTGTTGTCCACCCTAAGGGGTTTACTCATCTTCTCAGTCGATTTCGCCCATCCGACCGGATTGCTAAGCTTGTCGGTTGCCACGACTTTTAAGGTGTAGCGTCCATCTGGAACGGTGGTGATATCCCATTCATAATTTGCACTGGACAATTCCTTTTTGAGGAGACGCCAGTTATCCTCATCAACAGCCTTGTAGTAGAGCGTATATTGAAGTGTATCAGCATTTGCGTCCTCAACCTTCCAACTCACTTTCCACTTTTTAGAAGGTGCGTCGCCTCCACCGCTGGATCCGCCACTATCTCCACCGCGCCTACTTGGCGGTGCTAAGTTACCACCAGAAGACCGCCGCCCTGTTTCCTGGTTCCCACTGCCAGTGCCATCATTTACCTCAATACTGGTAAACCGTGGTTCAACATTCGTCTGCACAGAAGCAAGGGTGACCTTCTTCAAGATGGGTGTTTGTGTGGTGTCGCTGGTGGTGAATTTAGCGCGCCATTGGATGTACTGAGCATCCGCGTTTGGAATCTGGGAGCCTTCTGCTGTCGTGAGTTCATCGGACCATTCATTCCATGTATCATCCGGTTTCTTGGTGTTACCGGTGCGGGTCGAAAAGGCTACTGCGGTTCCTTCTGCCATCTCACCTTCCCAAGAGAGTTTTCCCCAACGGGACAGGGTTTTGGCATCGTGAACCTCTGATTCAAGGGTTCCCTCTTTGACGTAAGTTGCCGTGAGGTTAAAAAGTTTACCCGGGTTACCAGTCGCGAGGAATGTCTTGGTGTTCCCATCCGCCATCTTCTGGTGTATCGCTACAACCTGATTCGCTGAACACTTGCCAACTTCAACAGAGTCTCCACTCATCGGGTTGACGCGGTAAAGTTTCCCTTCATCTCCGGTGCCCACCAAGATTTGTGAGTCACTTTCAAGGACGATAGCCAAGATAAGCGGCTCTGGCGAATTCCAAACTGAAACGGCAGTTCCGTCCGGACGAATTTTGTAGATGTTAGATTTGTTTTCCTGGGGTGCCCTTCCCCCCGGTGGTGGCGGACCAGAAGGTGTCGGGGGTCCACTTGAATCACGGCGTCCCCTTGAGGGTTCAGCAGGCTGAGATGTAACAACTGCCGCGTAGAGGTTACCTTGGGTATCCATTTCAAGGGCGCGAACCTCTTTCTCTTTGGCTTGATAGATGACCTTTGCGGTCCCATCTTCCATAATATGGTAGATAATACCGTTTTCGCTACTGCCGGCATAGAAACCGTTTTCATGTAGGAGGAGGGTCATTATATTTTTTTCTTCGGCATCAAATAGGACGCTGGACTCACCATCCGGTGTAATTTTGTAAATCTTGCCATCGGTGCCTGTCGCTGCGTAGAGATTACCGGCATCATCAAACTGCAACGCCCATACATATTTGTCGCCCTCATTCAGAAGTGTTGTAGGCGGCGTTGTAGCGTCAGTGATTTTGTAAATTAACCCATCGGGTCCAGTACCAGCGTAGAGGGCACCGTCGGGTCCAACAGCGAGACTGTAAATGGTAACCTCGGGCGAATTATAATAAAGCTCAGCATCGTCACCATCAGCAGCAATTTTATAGATTTTCCCTTCATTCCCAGTACCAGCGTAGAGATTTCCTGCTGAATCTTCCACAAGTGCCCAGACCTGAGTCTCTTTAAGTTTGGTGAAAGAATCAATTTTCGGAGACAACATAACATCTCCGGTACTCGTAAATGACAGACCTTTAGGTTTGCCAGCCTCAAAATCCTCATGGTTTTGTTGTTCCCATAAAGAGGTCTTGACTGCGGATGCAACATTTGCGTAAATAAAGACGGTTAAAATAAGACTCCAAAAGGAGATGACACGGCGCATTGAAAATACCCTCCTGTAGGGTTACTTAGGCAAAGCTTGAACGTCAATGTTTGCAAGCCACCAAATTTAAGTTTTTGTATTTATGATTAAGCGTTCACCCGTATTATCGAACGAGGTCTTCCTGCCTTTACCCTGTTAACGGATGCCATAGAGCGAGATTTCTGCGTCTCGGTTTCTCTACTCCGCTTTTTTTGGGCATTACTCTGCGTTCCTATCCACGACAAATCGAATGATACCACTTCCAGAAACAACATAATCCGTCGGCGTTTTGTCAACGTGTAAGGTTGTGCCTGTCGTATATCCACTATTGCCGATCTGTTTCGCAGTGTTCATAACAGACATGACTGAAGGTGGCAGATGCGCGAATTCTTTACCTTGAACGGTGAGTCCCGGTTCAGGCACAAAGAGTTCCATAATAATATTCGTGTTGTTTTCGCCGCGTTGCAACAATTCAACTAATTGGTTGATGTTTCTGTGGCGAAAACTCAGAGGTGCCCTGTTACGCTGCCAAACTTCGTGGAAACTCGCATTCGTAGCTAAGAGCGTGACAAGCCCATCTGGAACATCTTTAGGAATCGTAATCGTTCCTGTTTGCACAATAGGTGCTTCAAGGTAGGGCTGCAGCGTTATTTCGACCTCAACAGTGTCCCCAGGACGATAGCGGAGCTTATCCACCCGGAGGCTCTGGATCCTCGCTGTCCGCCGTTTATCCTCTACTTTCACATCAAAGGAGACATTCTCAACCTGAACCTTTGTGTAGGGGTTGTCGATTAACTGTAACAGTGGCATCACGACTGTCTGTCTGGCAGCAAGCCCTGGCGAAAAACTGGAAGAATAGATGTTTTTGTAAACTAACTCACGAGTTTTGAGGTCGGGGTGCTCCTTCAAGGTGATGGTCGCTTCAACATTCATTGTATAGTCACCGACATAGAATTCAAGTGAATCCAAAAGGAACCATACCCCTATACCAAGACCAAACGGTGCCAGCCCCTTGTGGCGCATCACTTCATAATACTTCTCGTGCTGTTTCCCATCGCTGGTTTGGAGATTAACATTGACGGGAATATAACTCGGGTGCTTCCCAATAATCCCAGCGATTGAAGTCTCCCTGTCTTGCACTAAGGTCCCGATAGGCTGCGTCGGTGCTGCGACTTTGAAGGAACGTGAACGGCTCGGCATGATAAAGTGGACATGACCTCCAGAAAGAGGCAGATTGACATTACCTTCTTGTGAATCGCCGTGCCCATAAGCGAGCAGCTCATTGCCATCTACATAGGTGATAGTGCCGTAGCCAAAGAAGGAAACGTCGCCGCGAATTAACTCCGTTCCGATTATTTGCCCTTCCTCAACCGGTGACTCCTTAACACGACCTCCACCGCCCGCTGCTTGAACAGGGGTATAATTGAATTTGTCAAAAATCGGTTTAACAAACCGCATGAGTTCCGGGTTTAATGGCGGAAAAGCGAGAGGTTTTAACAACTCCGCAGGGCGGGTTCGGGAAGGGGTACTGGAAATGCCCTCAAGCCACGCTTCATCAAAACTGCGAGGGGTCTGTGTAATCTTACCATCGCGAAGCAGAGAAGGTCCCATATCCAGCCCATATTCCTGTATCACAGCAGAATCGAGATTAAAGAGTTGCGTACCTTCATAGGCGAGATTGGGTTCCATACCCCATTTTGCTATCTTAACCATCGCTTCAATCGGAGTGACCCCAAAAAGATTGGCATGCTCCCGCTGATTGAAATACCCCAGCGAGAGGGCACCTATAAGCCGCCCATTAAGATACATTGGACTACCACTCATGCCACCTGCGACTCCGGTGCGTTTAAAGTTGTCGCTAAAACCTTTACACCATATCACGTGCCACTCTGGAAAATAGTTGTATTCAATACTCACAACTTCAAAATCAAATTCTTCCACCGTCGTTCCGGAAAATACCGTGTAGCCTTTCCCTTTCATACCCGGTTCCACCTCAGACAACGGCATAAACTTTGCAGCATCCCACTGAATCTGCGCATCACTATGATAGGCAGCGAAGCAGAACACAACAAGCGCACAAAGCAAAGCTTTTTTCACAACGCTTACTCCTCTCTGAACTATTGAAAATCTGTTACATTCACAACAATAATCTTAACCCAAGTTGGTACTCACAAGATTTTAGACAGATATATCCCATTTTTGATTGAAAATATAAGGAATTTCCTCTAACTCTGGTGTTCTATGGTATCCTGTCCCTACAATTCTTGTTTATTTAAGATTAAGATAGCAACTTAGGTTAATCTTACTCGATCACTAACTTTTTAAAGCGTAGAACCGTCTCGTTCATCCCCGTGTAACTCTGTTTTGGAAACTCAGATCTCCGTTTGATAGAAGGGATTAAAGGAACTGAACTGCTTATGATACTTACCGAGAGAACGAAAATGGCTCCGTGTAATTTATAGTGCTACAATACATTCAAGATATGATAATATAGTATAGCAGCACAATAGACTTGATGTCAACTTTTCACCTTGATTTTTTTTCGAGTCGGTGCTATCCTTAAAAAAACACGCCAGGAGCAGCACTTACAGTATGTCGAATACCGCTTGTATCCTTTCAATCGATCAGGGCACCACAGGTACTACTGCCCTCCTCGTTGATGTACAGGGGAACATTATCGCACAAGGGTACCAAGAATTCACACAATATTATCCCGAACCTGGTTGGGTAGAACACGACCCAGGCGAAATCTGGAACGCCACTTTACAAGCAATAGACGCACTTTTTGCCGAAGAAAATGCACTGAACATTGTTGCTATCGGAATTACAAATCAACGTGAAACCACCCTCGTTTGGGATCGACACACTGGAAAACCGATCCATCCTGCAATTGTGTGGCAGTGTCGGCGCACTGCAGACAGATGCGCTCTCCTCGAAAAAGAGGGGGCTGCCGAAGAGATAAAAGCGAAAACGGGACTTGTAATTGATGCCTACTTTTCCGGAACGAAGGTCGCGTGGATTCTCGACCATGTTAGCGGTGCCCGAGAACGTGCAGAACGCGGGGAACTCGCATTCGGTACTGTAGATACATGGCTCCTTTGGAAATTAACAGATGGCACAGTCCATAAAACCGACTACACAAACGCATCGCGTACGCTGCTTTTTAATATCAATACCCTTTCATGGGACGAAACCCTCTTAGAAATTTTGAACGTCCCGAAAGCAATTTTACCCGAAGTCTGTCCCTCTGCAAGCAACTTCGGTACAGCAAATTTCTACCGCAACTTTTGGCTCGAAACCTTCGGTAAAAATATATCCTTAGATGGTATTCCAATCGCTGGCATCGCTGGGGATCAACAAGCGGCACTCTTCGGTCAATTGTGTACCGAACCCGGCATGGCGAAAAACACATACGGGACAGGATGTTTCCTTATGCTCAACACAGGTGCCGAAAAAATAACAACAAAGACAGGGTTACTGACGACACTCGCTTGCAGTTTAGATGAGAATCCTGTTTACGCATTGGAGGGAAGCGTATTCGTTGCCGGTGCTGCTGTCCAGTGGCTCCGAGATGGTATCCAGATCATTGATACTGCGGGGGAAACGGAAGAAATTGCCGCCAGTACACCAGATTCAGGCGGTGTATTTGTTGTACCGGCCTTCACAGGACTTGGCGCGCCGCACTGGAACGCTGAGGCGCGCGGCGCCATTCTCGGTTTAACACGAGGAAGCACGCGTGAACAGATCGTCCGCGCCACTTTGGAGTCAATTGCGTATCAATCCGCGGATGTTGTCAGTGCTATGTTAACCGACGCAGAGATGACACTCGACAGATTACGTGTTGACGGTGGGGCAGCCGCGAACAATTTTCTCATGCAGTTCCAAGCGGACATACTGGGGATAAACGTAGAACGTCCAGCACAGATAGAATCAACAGGTCTCGGTGCTGCATACCTTGCTGGTATCACAACCGGTATGTGGAACAACGTTGAAGAATTAGAAGCGAATCGATCCGCCCAAGCAACACTTGATGGTGATCCTCTTAAAAATCATGTATTTTCACCACAAATAGACGCAAAGCAACGTAACGAAAAACTCGCGCAGTGGAAAAAGGCAGTGCAACGGGTTATGGGTTAAAATGCGACTCCAATGGAAATACTCCCTCGTTATCAACCTTTCTGTTATAGCGATCCTTGTGGCGTTTTACCTTTTTGATAGCATCCGGGTCCGAAATGATATGAATGCGCTTCACGCCTTGGGGGCAGAACGTGGTGCTGAACTGAGGAAAATCGCTGAAAACGCAATCCTTGATGCTGTTGAGATGGAGATCGAAACCACAAGAGTGTTTGATGCACAGCAACTCGATCAAGTGCTGAATAAACTGAAGCGTGAACATCCGGATATGCAAAATGTGCTGAATATCCACGTCTCCTTAAATGATACCCGTATTCGCTCCAGTCTGCTCGCCGGTAAAGATACCGGTGACATAAATCTTGATTCAGCGGACTTTGAACAAATTGAAACGAAAGGCGCGACGATATACGCCGTTGAGGGACAGAACGCAACGGCTATTGTTATTAAATATATTGCCGTTTTGACCGGACCAAAGTCAATTGAGTTGAAGCCAATCGATTTCGCTTATGAACCAAGACTCGATGCCGGGACGCTGCCGTATGAGGTCTGGGTGAGAGCCTTTGGTGAACTCGATGCCGGGACGCTACCGTATGAAGTCTGGGTGAGAGCCTTTGGCGAAAAGGTCTATGTGCCAGAGGATCCAGTGATAACCGAAGAAAAAGGTAGACGCTGGCGAATGACAGATCAAGCAAAAGGTGAGGTTTATAATTTATGGAAGCAAGATGAGACTTTGTGGATTCAAAAAGCATTAACCGGCTACATACAAGTCCTTTTCGATGTTCCTTATATCGGCAGATCAATTCGATATTCGTTGCTAATGCACGCAATATTGATCGTAATTGTTGGGGCACTGCTCGTGATTCTGATAGATTTAACCACAAATCACCTAATTATGAAGCCATTAGAGCGGATGACTCGTATTATTCAGAGCGCAGAAAGCGGAGATTTATCGCCGCAGGAGGTTTATTCATCAGATGAAATTGGGAGGGCAACTTACAATCTCGCACGGATGCTGTGGCAACTCCGGGACTCTCATTCAAAACGGATTACTGCTTTAGGGCAATTTGCCGCTGGTGTGGCACACGAAATCCGGAACCCGCTTAATTCCATCGGGATGACTGCTCAGCATCTGAAATCTGTTTTCTCACAACGAAAGGTAAGTCAAGACGACATTGAAGAAGCGAAAGAACTTTTAGAGATCGTTGACCAAAAAATAACGGAACTGAAACAGACTTCAGAGCAATTCCTTACTTTAAATCGACCGAGAAAATTAAATGTAGAATCGGTAAACCTCAATACTCTTGTAGAGCAAGTTTTAGCGGAATTCACACTCATCGCCGAAGAAGCCAAAGTTCAGGTCATCAGAAACTACGATGAAAATCTGCCGGATGTCCCATTAGATGAAGCCTTAATGCGACAGACTATATTTAACTTTGTGCAAAACAGTATCCAAGCAATGCCGAAAGGGGGTAGCATCTACATAACCACCCTGACTGAAAAGATAGAACAAGATACAAAAGACGCAGTGATCGAAATCCGAGATACTGGCATTGGTATCCCCGAAGAAATTCAGGAACAGATTTACGATGCATATTTTACAACGAAGGACGCTACCGGAGGCATAGGACTGGGACTTGCCGTTTCACACCAAATCATCACCGCTCATAAAGGTAAGATTGAAGTCCGAAGCAAAATGGGAATGGGAACCGCTTTCAAAATCAGTTTCCCGCTGAGTGAAGATAATTCCCACAAACTTCCAGCTTAAAATGAGGAGAACTAAGACGATGGCATCAATACTGATTGTAGACGACGATCAAGCCCAACTAACGATTTTACAGCGCATTTTAAAACGCGAAGGGTACACGGTTGAAACCGTTGGAGACAGCAAAGCCGCCCTTGAGAGTTTAGAGATGCAGATGTTCGATCTCGTTATCAGTGACATGTGGATGTCCTCACGGTTTGAGGGCAGAGATCTGCTTCGTGAAATCAAGCGAACAGACCCAGATCTACCAGTACTTATCATGACAGCGTATGCGGAGCTGAATGATGCCGTTAATCTTGTCGCACACGAGGGTGCGTTCTACTATCTCGAAAAACCGATCCAAATTGAAGTCCTGAAACGGGAAGTAAAACACGCGTTAGAGGCACGCGGTGCGCTCCGCAGTCCTGAAGGTGAAAGTGAGGATCCAACGCCAGAAATTCAGATTGATGAAATCGTGGGTGAAAGCGAGAAAATGCAGGAGCTTTTGAAAAATATGGCTCGGATTTTGCACCGTGGTGTGACACAAGTTCTCATCACAGGCGAAACAGGTGCGGGAAAAAGCCTGATTGCGCGTGCACTTCATAAACACGGGCTGCGCGAAAGCAAACCCTTCATCGCCGTAAATTGCGGTGCCATCCCAGATACCCTTATTGAGAGTGAACTCTTTGGACACGAAAAGGGAGCATTTACAGACGCTGCACAACAGAAAAAGGGACTTTTTGAGGTTGCAAACGGCGGAATACTTTTCCTTGATGAAATCGGTGACCTTCCGATTCAAACACAGAGTAAACTGCTGCACGTCTTGGAGGAGCGCGAGATACGGCGAATCGGTGGCACTGAAAGCGTAAAAGTAGATGTCTGTGTGATTGCTGCGACAAATAAAAATCTCGTTCAAGCAGTGCGAGACGATGCGTTTCGGGACGACCTTTATTTCCGTCTAAATGTTATTCCGCTCCACGTTCCACCACTTCGGGAACATCCAGAGGATATTCCCCTGTTGGTAGATTTTCTCATCCAGAAATTCAGCAACGAATATGCTGAGGCACAACCTAAACAGGTCACACCACAAGCGATGTCGGTGCTCAGGCGGTATCAGTGGCCCGGTAATATCCGACAATTGGAAAATTACCTCCGCCGGATCTTTGTGCTTTCAGAAAATGAAGTGATTGATAAAGACGAACTGCCGCCGGAAATCTTAGACACGTCCCTCCCTACGACTGATGTCGAGTTCGATATACCGGAAGAAGGGGTCTCCCTTGACGAAATTATCAAGGAATATGTTTGCAGTGCGTTAGCAAAAAGCAACGGGAATCAAATTCAAGCCGCAAAATTGCTTGGTATTTCGCGTCGTAAACTGCAGCACCGGATGCAGAAATATGAACTTCAGAGCCAAGATTTCAAAACAGAATCGTAGACAGCGTCCCCTTTTACCCTAAATCCCGCTTTACTTCGCGATTAATATCGCAGAATTCGCGTATCAATTTCCTGCGCCCACCGATCAATACCACCGACTAAACTCTTTGCCGATTTAAAACCGAGCTGTTGCAAAAGGAACGCCGCATCAAGGCTCCGCATACCCCAATGGCAATAGACGATAACCTCAACGCCCGGGGTAATCTCGCCACAACGCCTCGGCAGCTCACCGAAGGGAATCCACATAGCACCGTCGAGGTGAACCATCTGATATTCCCACTCCTCCCGAACGTCTAACAAAACGAAACGGACATCTTTGTCCATCATGTCTTTGAGCTGATCTGGTGCGATCGTATACGTATCCGATTCCAAGGGAAGGATCGCTTCTGCGACGCTGGGCGCGACCTTCGGCAGCTTTCGATCCCGAAAACTTCTAATATACTGTCGCCAGCTTCTCTTGAGTGATTTTTTAATACGCTTGAACATTTTACTTTTCTTGAAGGTCGGTGAGATTCACAAAAAATAGGTTCATCATTCAGGAAAAATCGCGATCCAGAGATTATCTCTACAAAGTCCAGAGATTATCTCTACAAAGAAAGACTACAGTCCTATGCCCTCAGAAGGTTACCGTAACCCCAAGTGTGGGAACAATCGGAAAGAGCGGCTCTTCCTCAATAGCACACTCAACAATAGTATTCGTCCCTTCGTCTCGGACTTCACTAAAGGCGTACTGATCCAGATTCGCATGGTTATATAAGTTTAAAATCTGGAAATACCAAGACAGCTCCCACCTTCGATTGGAACTCCGTTTCGTAATACGAAAATCGAGACTATGATATGCAGGCATTCGCGCCGAGTGCACATCACCAAACTGCCGATCACAAGTGATACCGCCATTGGATAACCGGACTCCGCTATGAATCAACGGCGTTCTCGGTTCGCCTGTATGGAAACGCCAACTGAGATAAAGGTGCCAAGTCGGCGCAAACTGATAACTACTACTGATAGCGAAAGAATGTCGTCGATCATATTGGCGGAAGCGTTTGATCTTATTAGCAATCTCTTCAGCGATACCGAACGCATAGCCGAGTGTCCACGTCAATCGAGTTGAAACCGCATGCGTCATGAAGACATCAACACCTTTGGCATCCGCAGATTCAGGTGAGGTAAAAACTTGATTCTGTCGTCCGAACTCGCGGAGTCGTCCGACAAGATTATTAAAGGTGTTGTAATATCCTTCAACGCGCACCAAGAAACGACTGGTAGGCGTATACTCGACTCCGAGAATATGATGCACGGCTCGCTCCGCTCGCCCGACAGTTTCAATGCCATCCTCTACCGGAACTCCCATCAGGTGAACAGGTTGGTGATAAATCCCCCAGGCCCCTCTTAGGGTGAGGCTTTTTGTCGGTTTTACAGCGAGCATCACCCGTGGTCCGACCTCATAACGCTGGATACCCTCCTCACGATAATCCTGATAGAGATAACGCCCACCAACATTGAGCGCGAATTTAGGATGCAGCTGCCACTCATCTTGTAGAAACAGATCTATTTCACTTCCACTGCCATCAATATCAGCGAGAATTGGCTTGTAGATACTTATACCTGCCTGCCGTTCCTGAACATCGTATTGATACTGCGCGGTCAACCAACGCCATGTAACACCACTACGAAAGGTGTGTTTGTCGAAAAGGGTTGCCGTAAGTTCGGCTTTGGTACCGAAAAATCGGAAATCGCGATTATCAAAATCCGCTTTCCCTGTTGTTCTATCCTGACTGGAGGTACCAGCGAAAACAAAGAGATCCGTCCAATGTGAACTACCAAACGTCCGCCGCCATTTCACCCAAGCCGTCGAATTGTCGTATTGGGAATCTAAATTATTGTCTACATCGTCCACACGAATCCGATTTTTATCCCAACCGTACAACCCATTAAGTGTAACTGTATCTGTCGGTGTCACCTGATACGTCAGTTTGCTATAGACATCAGCATATTGTGGTTTATAGTTTTCGTCAATATCCATAAGCATGAGAATCAGGTCAATATACCCACGACGGGCGGATAGAAGCCAACTCCCTGTTTCGGAGAGAGGTCCCTCAAGAGCGGCAGTCGCATTAATTAGATCGACACCAAAGTTCGCAGCGAATTTTTCGGTGTTTGGTGTCCTTGTCGTGATGTCAAAAACACCGGACATCTTCTCTCCATATTCTGCGGGGAATCCACCTATCAATAACTCAGTGTTTTGAACAAGTTCCAGACCTATCAGCGAGACAGCCCCACCAAAGTCCTGAAGATGATAAGGATTATAAAGTTCCATCCCATCTAATCTAACCGAAATATCGTCCTTTTCCCCCCCTCGGACACTGAACCGCGTGCTATAATCGCTCGAAACCACTCCGGGAAAAACATGCCCCGCGCGCATGACATCATTGTCAATTAATGGAAAACGCTCAATCGCCTCCTTAGAGAGGGAAATTTTTGCCGAGGTGCCGTCGTAAATCGTAAATCGACCGGGGGTTACCACAATTCTTTCCAATTGCACGGGAGCATCCTCTTCCTCTGCCAGGACAGTAAACAAACCCACTAACCCAAAAAACAGAGCACAAAAAACCAAATACGCTGGATATCGAAAATTGGCACTGAACATGTTGCACCTCAGAGTTCTAACTTCCCGCCCTTATATGGCAATTATAGCACATTTTTACAGGGACTGTCAATTAGGAACCAACAAGCATTTTCAGGCAAAGTTGCTATTTAAACTGGAGTGTGATATAATTGAAAATACGAATCGAGGTTGTATATCATAAATTTGGATCAAACATGGGAACTGCTTTTAAAAAAGTTATCATCGTTTTTATCGGGTTCATCGTGATTTTGGGAGGAGTTTTGATCGGGGTCATCCGACATTACTCCCAATACGGGTCGATCCCGGAGACGATACAGATGGTAGACTTTTCAGGGATCTTGCTATCAGTTTTAGGCGCGTGTACCCTGAGTTTGGTAAGTGTTGCGTTAACTTTCTGGTTAGCACGCGCGTGGGTAAGTGAACACCCCGAACTTGGCGAACAGATTATCCGGCTTGCCCTTGTCGTCAGTATCAGTTTTATCGTTGTTTTCGGAGGATTAGCAGGTGGATTGGTTGTTTTACGGACTTTGTGGACAATCGGTTTTTTTTAACTTGCATTTCTGTTACTGATATGGTATAATTAGTTAATTCATTCGGATGTCCGGCTTCTAATGACAGATGAGCCAATACTTGGCTTGTCATTTCCTGAACCTGTTGAAGTTAACGTTTTTGACGTGCTTCACAACGTCCGAGTCGATACAAAACGTTTTGTAGATAGAGTTCATCTTGTATACCGAAGCACAACGAATAAGTTGATCGCTTTCGTTTTAATATGGGTTTGCAAACGGTACTTTACAGTTAACATGGGCTTGCAAGCGGCGCACTATAGCGGTAGCGCCTTTACTTGGGGGTGTGAAAAATACACTACAAAGGCAGACGTACACAGAGGACGAAGGAAAGACAGAGTCGTTCCAATTATCAGATTCGAGCCAAAGAGATTTTAGTGATAGATCACGAGAACAAGCAGTTAGGAGTCATGTCTCCCCGCGATGCCATGAAACTTGCCGAAGAGGTCGGATTGGATTTGGTCGAGGTTTCACCGAACGCCACTCCGCCGGTTTGTAAGATTATGGATTACGGGAAGTATCAGTATGAAAAAAACAAACGCGCTCGTGAGGCTCGAAAGAAACAGACGAAGGTGGTACTGAAAGGAATGCAATTCCGTCCAGATACTGCCGAACACGACTACCAGTTCAAGAAACGGCATGTAGAGGATTTCCTCAAAAATGGCTGGAAGGTGCGCGCAACTGTCCGATTTCGCGGACGCGAGATGCTCCATACTGAGCTTGGCAAGAATTTACTCGCGCGCCTCAAAGACGATCTTGGAGAACTTGCTGATGTGGAACAACCTCCACGCTTGGAGACCCGCATCATGTCAATGATCCTCGCGCCGAAATCTGCGTAATATTTCTGTCGTTGCATTCGTGTTTCTTCCCGTAATTTTTTATAGGGGCGACCCACCGGTCACGACACTTTCTTTTTGTAGCCGCGACCCCTGGAAGGATATTTTAATGCCGAAAATTAAAACGCATAAAGGCGCGTCGAAACGTTTCAAATTCACATCAAAAGGTAGAATTCGTCGCAATCGCGCTTATGCAGGACACCTGTTCATTTCAAAATCAGCAAAGCGCAAACGCAGACTGCGACAAGCAACCCTTGTTGATTCCAGCAACGAGAAACGTTTGAAACGCCTCATTCATAAATAAATCGTGAATACCCGGTATCTACGCGCGTATCCGGGTGAATTGTGGATGCGATCACTGATAACATTGATGGTCGCAATAGGAGCTTTAAATGGCACGAGTAAAAACAGGGAGTGTCCGCCGTAAACGCCGTAGCCGGATACTTAAGCATTCCAAAGGCTATCGCGGGGGCAGGAATAACCTCAAGCGAACCGCTAAAGAAGCGGTAGAGAAAGGTTGGAACCACGCCTATGCACATAGACGTGCACGGAAACGCGATTTTCGGCGACTTTGGATTGCAAGGATTAACGCCGCCGCCAGATTGCACGGACTCACCTATAGCCGGTTTATCCATGGACTCAAAACCGCCGGTATTGAACTGGATCGAAAAGTCCTCGCCGACATCGCAGTGAATGACGAGGCTGGTTTCGGGCAGCTTGTTACCCTCGCAAAAGGGTAGGCTAACACAACTGCCGTTAATTTGCATATCGTAACGAATTAATACATAAAAAGCTACGAAGGGACCTATGTAAGTAGTTGAGATCTCTCAACCAGAGAGACCGTGTCATCGGCTGGAAGCACGGTTTTGAGAGCAACTACTGAATTTCATCCTGGAGCTGTTTGAAAAGAAATAATGAAGCGGACAGATTCCACGAATCTGTCAAGCGGGGTGGTACCGCGGAAGTAGATGTCTATCGCTTTCGTCCCCATAAGGAAATCAATCCTTATGGAGCGAAGTGATAGGCGTTTTTTTATGGTTGTCGGTTGTTGGTAACTTGTTTGTGGTGGTAAAGATACTCTCGCTTGCTACACGATTAACTGATGCCTAAAAGTCTACACAACAAGTGGACTGACAACTATGCCTGTGACATCCTTTAACTCTGAGAGCCAAAAAAACAGAGGTAACTATGAAGGCAGAATTACAAGCGATTCAAGCAGAAGCCCTTGAAGCTTTGAAATCGGTGCAAACATCGGACGCGCTTGAATCGCTCAGGATTACGTATTTCGGACGTAGGGGAAAACTAACCGATGTCATGAAAGGCATGGGTAAACTTTCCAAAGAGGAGCGTCCAATAATTGGCAAACTCGCAAATGAGGTCCGTGCTACGCTCACAGAAGCATTCGAGGAGGCGACGCAGGCATTGCATCGTCAACAACAGGAACAGCAGCTTGAAGCAGAAGCCGTTGACATCACCCTTCCCGGACGGAAGCCTGCTTACGGGAAAGCACACCCTATCATGCAGACCTTGGAACGGATTGAGGCGATTTTCTGTCAAATGGGGTTTGAAGTAGTGACAGGACCGAACATTGAGACCGAGTATTACAACTTCGATGCCCTGAATACGCCTGCTGACCACCCCGCTCGCGACTTACATGATACCTTTTACCTAACGGATGGACGCCTCTTGCGTACGCATAATTCGCCTGTTCAGATCCGCACCATGGAAAATCAGAAACCACCCGTCCGAATTATCGTACCGGGGAAATGCTATCGTGTAGATTATGATGTCTCACACACACCGATGTTCCATCAGGTAGAAGGACTTCTCGTGGATACGCACGCCACTTTTAGTGAGTTAAAGGGGATTCTAACCGCCTTCGCACGGCAGATGTTTGGCGACCAGACCCAGATGCGGTTCCGTCCGCATTTCTTTCCTTTCACAGAGCCGAGTGCAGAGATGGATATCTCGTGTGCTGTCTGTCAGGGAAAAGGGTGTCGGAGTTGTGGTGGCACCGGGTGGGTCGAAATCCTTGGTGCAGGTGCTGTTGATCCAGCGGTATTTGAAGCCGTGAACTACGATCCAGATCAGGTCACAGGATTCGCCTTCGGTATAGGGGTGGAGCGGATGGCGAACCTCCAATTCCGTATCCCGGACATCCGCACCCTCTATGAGAACGATCTCCGTTTCTTACGTCAGTTTTAGAAGGAGGAAGCGCGTAAAGTTAGCAAGTGTGCTAAAGTCTGTAAAGTTGCTTCGGACCCATGTACAACTTTAGCTCACCTTAGAACACTTTACGGACTTTATCATGAACGTAACCCTGAATTGGCTTAAAACTTACATCGACTTTGACCTTTCTCCAAGTGAACTCGCTGATCGACTAACGATGTTAGGGATTGAGGTTGAATCCATCAAGCAGCTCGGAGCTGGACTTGAAGGTGTCATCGTCGGCAGTATTTCCTCTATTCGACCACATCCAAATGCTGACAAACTCGTTCTTTGTCAGGTAGATGTTGGCGAGGCGGAAGAACTCCAGATCGTTTGCGGGGCACCGAACGCCCGAGAGGCCATGCTTGCCCCCGTCGCTACAATCGGGGCGACACTGCCCATCGGTTTAACAATCAAAAGCGCGAAACTGCGCGGCGAAACTTCGCAAGGAATGCTCTGCTCTGAAAAGGAATTAGGACTCTCTGACGATGCCGCCGGTTTAATGGAATTGCCAGCGGATACGCCTCTCGGTACACCGCTCTCAGAGGCTCTCGGATTGGACGATGTTGTGTTTGAACTGGAAATTACCCCTAACCGTCCCGATTGCCTCAGCCTGATCGGTGTCGCTCGCGAAATCCGAGCGGAAACCGGAAATCCCTTAAAACTTCCATCTGGCGATCTGAAGGAAAGTGAAACCGATATCCAAGAACTAACCTCCGTGACGATCGACGCGCCAGATCTCTGCCCGCGTTACGCAGCACGCGTCATTCAAGGTGTTAAAGTAGGGGAATCCCCTGCATGGCTGCAACAACGGCTTGAATCTGTGGGTATCGGTGTTATTAACAACATTGTTGATATTACAAACTTCGTCTTGATGGAGTACGGGCAACCCCTTCATGCCTTCGATTATCACAAACTCACAGCCGTTAAATATGGGCTTGCAAGCTGCGCCCTGAGGCGTATCGTTGTGCGCCGCGCAGCGGACGGTGAACACCTAACAACGCTTGACGAAGTTGAACGCGAACTCACCGCTGATATGCTCGTCATCGCTGATGCCGAAAAGCCCGTTGCACTCGCTGGAATTATGGGTGGCTACGATTCCGAGATCACCGAAACGACCCGCGATGTCCTACTGGAGAGTGCTTACTTTAATCCGTCAAGTGTTCGTGCTACCGCAAAAGCATTGGGCATAAGCACAGAAGCCTCCTATAGATTTGAACGTGGTGCCGATCCGGGCGTAGTCATTACAGCTCTTGACCGCGCAGCGCAACTCATCGCCGAGTTGGCAGGCGGCACCGTCTGTGAAGGTGTCGTTGATGTCTACCCGGGACAGCAGCCCTTAACCCGAATTCAACTGCGTCCCGAACGCGTCAATTTCGTATTAGGGACTACAATTGAAACGGCGGAAATGGTGCAGATTTTGAATCGTCTCGACTTTGATGTAGAAACTTCAGGGGATGTTTATCAGGTCACTGTACCGACGTTCAGGTCAGACGTTACCCGCGAAATCGACCTCATTGAGGAAATCGCACGGGTCTACGGCTATGACAATATCCCGACAACACTGCCCAAAGGCGATATTCCCATACCACCGCCAAACCCAAAGACAGAAGTGCACAACCGCATAAAGCGTTTTCTCCTCGCTGCCGGAATGATGGAGGTGGTGAACTACAGTTTTTGTGATCCGAACTGCTTTGACAAAATTCGGTTGAATGCGAATGATCCGCTTCGTGATACCCTGAAACTCCGAAACCCGTTAAGCCCCGAAATGTCGGTGCTCCGCACAACACTGCTGCCAAGTCTACTGGAGAACGCGCAACACAACCGCAATCACCAGATAGATACTATCACACTCTTTGAAATAGGAAGCATCTTCATCGGCAATGACGAAAACGGTAGAATAGAGACACTTGAACCGGCGCGCGTTACAGGTATCCTCGCCGGACAGATTGGAGAAGGCATCTACAGCAACCCGTACCGACAACCGGATTTCTTCGACATCAAAGGGCTCGTAGAGGGTATACTCGAAGTGTGCGGCATTGTTGATTACACATTGCAGAAGACGGACATGCCAATCTTCCATCCGGGCAGAAATGCAGAGGTACTATTGGACGATAGGCGAATCGGAACTTTCGGAGAAGCGCATCCAACAGTTCTCGAAAACTACGATTTACCGTATAAGGCTTATCTCTTTGAGTTCGACCTTGAAGGCTTAGTGGACACTGCTGTGTTTGCCAAACGTTTCGAGCCGATTTCCATCTATCCTAAGGTTGCGCGTGACCTTGCGATTGTCGTAGATAAGGAGATATTGTCAGATATGCCGACAGAACTTATCTACACGACGGGTGGAGACATCGTAGAATCGGTTCGTCTGTTCGATGTCTATGAGGGGGAACAGGTACCGGAGGGGAAGAAGAGTCTCGCCTATACCATCACCTATCATTCCGCAACCGAGACCTTGACAGACAAAGCCGTCAATGCCCTTCACAACAAGGTTGTTGAACGTCTCAATCAGGAACTTGGTGCGGAACTACGGATGTAGGGTTATGCAGGCACACCGGATAAAAAACCTATTTTCTGTCATCGCGCGTCATTACGACTTTCTCAACTCGCTGTTAAGTTTGAAACGCGACAGAAGTTGGCGGCACGAAACCGTTAAGGTCAGTGATGTCAAACCGGCGAGCAAGGTGTTAGATGTCTGTACAGGTACAGGTGAACTTGCCCTTGCATACTCGGACAAAATTGGGGCGGAGGGTTTTGTCATCGGTTCAGATTTCTGCTTCGAGATGCTCGTTATCGGAAATCAGAAAGTCGGAACTGGAAGAGGGGAACAAAAGAGAGGAAGGATGGAAGAGGGGAAGGATGGGGACCCCAACCTTCCACCTTTCCACCCTTCCAGTCCAACGCCTTCCCTCCTTCCAACCCCTTCTGCCAGCCCCCGTTTCCTGGCAGCGGATACCCTCATTCTGCCCTTTCTGGACGATACCTTCGATGTTGTCTCTGTAGGTTTCGGGATTCGGAACGTTGCGGATTTAGAAATGGGGATACGTGAGATGACACGCGTTGCTGCGCCGGGAGGTCGAGTCGTTATCTTGGAGTTTACACAACCCGTAAATCCACTATTTCGGAGTCTCTACTATTTCTATTTCACGAAGATTTTACCTTTCATCGGGAACTTAATCTCACGCAACAAAGACGATGCGTACGGGTATCTCCCCCGTTCAGTTATGAAATTCCCGGATTGTGATGCTCTGAAAACGGTAATGGAGCAGTGTGGATTGATGGATGTACAGTATTACCGAAAAACGTTCGGTATCGTGGCAATTCACGTTGGTAAGAAACCTGATAAGGCATCGTCTGAATCAGGATTTACAGGATTATAAGACTTTCAGGATTGTGAAAGCAGCAGGTATGTGTTTATGGTAGCGATGTTTTCTCTTATGCCTTCACCAAACGCTCTACATGTGCCACAACGGACTCGGACACCCCCTCTAAACTATAGCCACCTTCCAATGCCGAGACAACACGCCCTGATGCGGTCTCTTCGGCAAACTCAAGAATTAGGTCCGTCAGTGCGGCAAATCCGTCCGCTGTGAGTTCAGTTCCGGCGAGCGGATCCAGGTAGTGTGCATCGAAGCCTGCCGAAATTAATATGACTTCCGGTGAAAAATCTTGTAAGACGGGGATGAGAACATCCGTAAAGACCGCGGTGTATTCGCTATCACCACTCCCTGTAGGCATCGGTACATTCAGCGTTGTACCATGCGCTTTTCCGTTACCACGCTCGCGACTTGAACCCGTCCCGGGATAGAGCGGTGACTGGTGGATAGAGAAAAAGAAGACCGTCTCATCTTCATAAAAAATGTCTTGTGTGCCGTTCCCGTGATGAACATCCCAGTCAACAATCGCAACTTTCCCGATCCCGTGTTCACGCTGAAGATACCGAGCAGCAATCGCGATGTTGTTGAATAAGCAAAAACCCATGCTTTGTCCCTGCGTAGCGTGGTGTCCCGGTGGACGCACCATAGCAAAAGCATTTTTCACGGTTCCCGTTGCGACTGCATCCGCCACACGCAGGACACCACCTGTCGAAAGCAGCGCAATATCAAACGATTCGTGACAAACGGTGGTGTCGTAAGTGAGCGGGATTTCTCGTTCGCAGTGTTGCTGGATATGTGCTGGATAGGCAGGATTGTGTGCGTAACAGAGTTGATCTACGCTTGCCGGAATAGGTTCAATAGCGTGCAATTGGTCCCAGATGTCGCTTTCCTGAAGTGCTGCTAAACTCGCGCGGAGCCGGTCTGGTCGCTCTGGGTGTCCCGGACCGGTATCGTGATTAAGGTAGTCTGGATGATAGGCGAACCCTGTTTTTTGTGTCATAACCGTTTTTTCTCGTGTATTCAATGCGTACAGGTGTAAAGAGGCAATAGGCAGCACCAACATTTCAAGGGAGGCTATTGGGCATTACATAAAGTTTTGTTTACAGAAAGAAGATCAATTTCCTTACGCAGGCGAGAGTTAGCGTCATTATCTCGATGGACGCAGATGCAATTAACCCCGTGCCTTCTTATGCAAGGCAACTTCTGGTGATTTGGAATTCTCTCTTTTAACGAACTTGTTTGGCCAATGTATAGAAACGTGTGTGCGCCCTTCCCATCTAAACCCACGCTCCGCTTAGAGAAGATGTAGACCCCGCCAGCAGAATTAAAAATTGTATCCGTAGTATAAACCTCAAAGGCATAGATCCCGAATTTGCCCTTAAATGTCGCGTCAGTTATTTTTCCCACGTTGTCCTCCTCTCTGTTCAATTTTATCATACTGAAAGCACAGCATTGAGTAACGGTTTCAGCTCTGTTGTTAAGGAAATTCAAGGGCAAGTTACAGTCCAATCAAACTGCCAAGTTGGATGTATATTTCCAGGGAAAGGTTCGTACTCATGAATTACATTGTTAATGTCAATATCGAATGGATCTTCTTGCTGCTGCGTTCCACCTTCAAAAAGTACAGATGAGTGTGCATCTGAGCTGGGCTGAGGCACCTCATCGCCGTACTGTTTTGATGTTTCTATCCAACAGAACATCGCGTCCTTCCCGTTGGTTATCGCTTCATCAATTGTCTCTCCATCAGAGATACACCCCGGCAAGTCAGGAAATTCAATTAGATAACCACCGCCTTCTTCAGGTGGCAGTATACTTATCTTAAACGGATACTCAAACTTTCTCATAATTTATCTCTCTAACTGATCAATTGCCTGCACAAGTTGTCGAATATATGCTGCTTTTATCGGGCGACGAGCGGGAATAGTCAGTCGTTCTCCCGAATCGTGGCGTAGTGTGACATGGCTACTGCCACCTCTCGGTCGGTTCATTGAAAATCCATATCGCTCTGCTAACGTCTCAATATGAGTAATCCGCCAGTCATCATGTGGATTATTTCTCATTCTTTCCAGCAATTTGTCTCGGCGCATGGAAATAGGACTCCGCCCAGCATTATCTTCCGTACCACTGTTGTTCGGCTGTACTATTCACGAAATAGAATTTTTTTCATTTTACCCGGTTGTGCCCAATTGCATTTACCCGCGCCGTTGAGCTGCCGTAATAGCGTCGGAATCTCAGGATCTTCAAGGGCACTCTTAATCCTTTGTGCGCTACCTTCAGACCAGCAAGGAATAAATGCATGCATCGATTGGTTGCCCTGCCAAACCCGTCCATCTATGCCACTTAACACAATTGGACGAAATTGTCTTTTTCCATACGCTTCCCATATTACTTTGAAAGGCGCGAACGAATAGGGACCGACACCGAACAATGCCCACCAATATCCTCTATCAATAGCCGATCGGAGGAGCGTTCCCCGTCGAGTTTGTAAGACTTCTTGCGCACTCTCAAGATAATCCTTTAAGGCGGTATGCTCTTGAATCTGATGCCACGACATCGGCTTTCCAGTTTGCTGATGATACGGTAGAAGTATCCACTTGCGGGGAGATGATGAAGCGTCTTGCTGCCAGATATCCTTTGTCGCGAGCGGATATAGAAACTCTTCAGGAAGATCCGAAGGCTTGTCCTGAAAAATAAAAATGCCATTGGCACCACATGTATTCACACCTTGTCGAGGCACTTGCGTCGGCGACAAGTTAATGTCAAGCCTTGGATCTGTTTTCAGTTGATTAAGGTGCCGAACGACCCGCCATGGGTCTGCCAAATCTTTAAGTGGTACCGCATTGTGTTCAGTCCATTTTCCGTGTGATTCTCTGAAATATGAAACTGGGAAAATCTGGCGCATATCGCACCGGAATTTGGCACAGCAGTATGACGTGTTAATGCCTTTAAACACCTGGGACGACGTGAATTCGTAGACCGTATCCACAGCAAAGTCACGTTGATTCGCGCTGTAGTTTCTAAAACCTCTATGCGCGCCATCACCGAAAAAGAGAGATAGAGGCAGATAGAAATACCCAACCCCACCCTTTTTGAGTAATCTACCAAGAACAATCTTTAAAACGAGTGCTGCTATATCAATACGGGAAGAGCCTAAGAGCAACTGCTGCTTGTCTGGCACCAGTTCCTCTGTGAGGAAAAAAGGCTTTACACGCGTTTTGTAATCCGATGGTAGATCTCCGAAATTCGCCCACGGTGGATTACCGACAAGAATGTCATACTTTCTCGCGTGCGATTCCATAATCACATCTTGGCAGAAGAATTGCGTCACTGGAAAGTCAATACCAAATTCTTGCTTAACCTTCTTTCTAAACCACGCCAGATGTGCAGCGTTCATTTCAATGAGCGTTAAGCGGGACAAGCGTTCTGGGGTGATAGGGATACCTTTGCCCCTTGCGATATGGAGCAGTGCAAGTACAAACGAGCCCCTCCCCGCAGTTGGATCACAGATATGTGCGCCATCAAGCCACGCCTCGAAGATGGCCCACCTGTTGATGAGCCATTCTGCCCACTTCAGTGGCGTAAAAACCTCTCCAATTCCAGTCGATTTATCCATGTAGGAGCGACCTTCACGTCGCGATTCTTTGTTGCCGAGACAATTCCCGAACCGCGACCTTCTGCTTAATTCGCCTTTCCATTATCAACTTATCGGGAAGTCTTTACCCGTGCCCAAGTTGTCGCCAATTTGCCTTCCGGTTCAACAGCGAAAGCCTCATCCCAACCATTCAACAATTGTGCAATCTCATCAGCCTCAAGGGCGCGACTGAGAATGACAATCTCGTCAATGCCACCGGTGAAAGACTCTGGTCCGAATTTAAGTTGCAAAGTCTGTCCTGCGGCGACCTTGCCACCCCATTCCGGCTTCCAATCTGCCTTACCGGAATCCAATGCCCCTTTTTTACTTTCGGGTTCACCATCAACGTACATCTCAACATTTTTACCGTCATAAGTTCCAGCAACATGGTGCCACTTTCCCTGTTCCAGTTCTGTTTTGCCGTAGAACCCGGGTGTAATTCCATTGGCTGTCCAAACTCTGAAGGAGAAGCCATCAGGAATTGGTTCACCACCGGACTGGTCCTCCAGCAGATAGGCACCATTTTTTCTGACACCGGTATCTGAATCGGCATCTACTCGGAACCAAGCTGCAACAGTCAATTCGTCACTGACGCTCTGGATGCTTTTTGAATCTTGGACGTCAATGCTGCCACCGCCCCCAGCGACGACGGCTTTACCAAATTTGCCGTTCTCAAATTTAAAATTTCCAACAATCTTTCCATCATTGTCGTTGCCCGATGAGTCTTTAACGTCGCCTTCAAAGAGCCATACACCAACAATCGCTGGATCGTCTTCTTCTAATGCCCATGAACCGGCGCAAAAACATAAGAGTAATGCGACACCTATACTCAACAATTTCATTCTGAATTCCTCCATGAGATACGAAAATCCCAAAGTCTTATTGGGTAAAAAATCTTAAGATGTTAAGTGAACAGGTTTCCCTGTATTCCCATTGTACAAAACATTATAACACGTTTCTTTTTCTTCTGCCAGAAGCATTTTACATTTTCTCTTGTAGATTCACACGGAATATGCTAAACTTTAACGCATGTTTGGAATCCGTACTATAAGGTCACGCAAGAAGAGGACAATCAGATGGTTCAACACAATGCCCCGCGCGCATTTCATGTAATGACAAAGCCGATCGGACCGATATGTAATCTGGATTGCGAGTATTGTTTCTATCTCGATAAAGAGAAACTTTACCCCGAAACGCGCTCCTTCCGAATGAATGATGCGATTTTGGAAAATTACGTCAAACAATACATTGAGGCACAAGAGGTCAACGAAGTCACATTCGCATGGCAAGGCGGCGAGCCTACATTGATGGGTGTGGATTTCTTCCGACAAGCAATCAGATACCAGCAGAAATACAGACGTCCCGGCATGCAGATTCAGAATTCGTTTCAGACAAACGCCACACTCCTTGACGATGAATGGGGAGAGTTTTTTAAGCGGAACAAATTTCTAATCGGCGTAAGTATCGACGGACCGCCGGAAACTCACGATAAATACCGCTACGATAAACGCGGTAGACCCTCCTCCGAGCAAGTAATCAAGGGGTTGCGTGTTTTGCAGAAACACAACGTCGATTATAATATACTGTGTGTCGTCAATAAACACAACGCCGAGTATCCCAAGGAAGTCTATAACTACTTCAAAGAGCTTGGCGCAGAGTTTATGCAGTTCATTCCTGCAGTTGAGCATTTCGGTGGAAAAAACGTGTCCCCGCGTTCCGTTACGGCACGGCAGTACGGTAAATTTCTGTGTGCCATCTTCGATGAATGGGTCGTGAACGACATTGGCAGAATTTTCGTCCAGATTTTCGATGTGGCGTTAGAGGCGTGGTTGGGCTATAACCCAAGTCTCTGTGTTTTCAATGAAACCTGCGGTGATGCCCTCGCTATTGAGCATAACGGGGATTTCTACTCTTGCGATCATTTCGTTACGCCCGACTACCACGTTGGGAACATTGAGGAGAACACTATTGCTGAGATGGTGGATTCAACGTTCCAACGCAAATTCGGGACCGATAAACGAGATACGCTCCCCGAATACTGCCGAAGCTGCGAAGTGAAGTTCGTCTGTAATGGCGGTTGTCCGAAAAACCGATTCATCAAAACGCCCACGGGTGAAGACGGTTTGAACTACCTCTGTGCTGGCTATAAGCAATTTTTCAATCACATCGACGAACCGATGAAGATGATGGCTGCTGCACTGCAAGCAGGACGACCTGCAAATAGCATCATGCCGATTCTACGGCAGCGTCGGCAGGAAAAAGCACAAGGCAACACCCCGATAGCCGCAAAAGTCTCACAGAAAGTCGGACGGAACTCACCGTGTCCGTGTGGCAGCGGTCGAAAGTATAAACAGTGTTGTTTAAACAAAACGTAAGCCAGCCTCCTGCGTGAAAGGGCACAATTTTGTCAAAAAATGTAATAGTCGTAGCGGGTCCAAACGGGTCCGGCAAAACGACGTTTGTTTCCGAATATCTTCGAGAGTCAGAGATTTCTGAATACATCAGTGCCGATGCAATCGCGGAAAGACTGGTATCCCGACCGGAGGACATGGACAGCGTCAAAATTCAGGCAGGTCGGCTCTTTATACGAGAAATCCATGGGCTTATCCAATCAGGGACAGATTTTATTGTAGAGGTGACGCTTGCTGGAAAAGGGTTTGCAAGAACTATCTCTCAATTGAAACGTGCTGGCTATACAGTCACAATCGTCTTTATTTTTCTTAAATCCCCTGAGACGAGCGTTGCTCGTGTGCGAAATCGAGTAAGTGCTGGCGGACACCATGTGCCAACAGAAGATGTTGTGCGTCGCTTCTACCGGAGCAAGCAAAACTTTTGGAACACTTATAGAAACCTGGTAGATCAGTGGCACATGTTTTACAATTCTGTGGAATATTTTCAGGCGGTTGCCTTTGGTAAATACAATCAGGTTACAGTGATAAACGAAGATTATTTTCAACTGTTTATACGAGACCTTCATGATGGAGAAGCATAATGCACCAAGACAAATCGGATTCTGTTGATATTCATAAACAGACCCTCGAACTCCTACGAATCGGCAATCGCGCTGTTAAAAGAGCACAAGAGGAGAACCGCAAAAAAGGGATTCCGAATGTGTATGATTTCAACGGGCATCTTTACTATGAACTCCCTAATGGTGAACTAACGAAAGAAGACCCGTATCCGTTATCAAAAGAAACGGATTCAAAAGAGGAAAAATGTTAACTGTCTGTTACGATCCGTACTCGGGTACATTAGGTAGGTTTGCGCGTGCCGAGGTATTTGAACTTGTCGCTGAGGCAGGCTACGAAGGCATCAACATTCCTGTCCATTCTGGTTTTCTCGGTGAACTCTCAACTGCCGAGATAGACGACGCGGTAAACCTCGCCGAAAAACACGAACTTGTCGCACCAACAATCGGCTTCGGTAATCACATTTTGACAACCCCTGCCCGAAAAGATGAGGCGTTGCAACACTTTGAGATTGTCCTTGAAGTCGCTCGACGATTCCACGCCGATGTCATCGGCGTGTGGGTGAATCCATCAGAGGGTGTGTCGCGACAAGAATCTCTGGACGCACTCGCCGATAATCTGTCTCAGATGATTCCCTCTTGCAATGAAAACGGAATGAAGATCGCGCTTGAATTTGAGAAAGGATGTCCGCTTGATAACTATCGCGAAGGTATCGCATTTATCAAGGACACAGGGTTGTCAGTCTATTTGACCTGTGACACATACCATCTTTTCAACGATGGTGCTGAACCGCACACAGCGGCACACGCGATGAAGGCATGCCTCGGTGATGTACATATATCGGGAAGCAATCGCGGTGAACCCGGTGGCGGCGTTTTCGATTTTGAAACGTTTGCGCAAGGCTTGAAGGAGATCGGTTTTTCAGGTCCGCTCGTTGTTCAGTATAAGATGGAGGATGTAGCAAGCATCAAACGCAGCTGCGAATTTACCAAAAAGTTTCGAGCGATGATACAAGCATAGAGAGGAGATTGCGGAATGAGACAGGTTGTTTTTTTAATTTTTGTCCTTACCTTTATAATTGGACACGTTCATGCACATGTGACGGGACATCCATCGGCTGAAACGGAAAACTTTCAATTCGTTGCACACCATGAAGCACCTGATATGAAACTCACCAGCGGGCAGGGCGCGCTTAAGTTCAAAGTTCTTTATACGCGCGACCATTTCCCCGCAGAAGTCGTCGCCGCAATTGACAAAGCACACGGTGGGTTCGACGTGGATCGGCGAGATGGACAAGGTGAAACTTACTTCGCACTCCCCGGCGTTGGTATTATCCAAATTAGTGCTGATCTGAAAACAACGCGACTGATTGAAACACCTGCTGGGCTAAAACCGGCGAATGCGCACTATGTAACCGTCTGGACGACCGCTGCTGGTACCCCCTACCTCTCTTTTCCTGCTAATGATGTCGGTAAAATCTTCACGACAACCATGGATGGAAAGCTCGTTCATACGCTGGAAGCACCTGACGCAATGACGGATTTCAAACATCAGGCAGTCAACACCTATTTCAGTGAGGGAGGTAAGTTTGTACCCACTGGCGTAACACATATTGACGGAATGCTTTACGTTACAACAGGTTACTCTGATTTAGACTACATTCTCGGAGCGAAACTCACAAGTCTTGAACCCCTTAAGGCAAGTTGGTATCCGTTGGCGTTCGGTGGCAAAGGCGATGAACCCGGGCAATTCGGGACAGGACATCACATTACAGTGCCTTATGGAACCAATCGATTGGATGCTTCCGATCGGGCGAACGCAGAAATCGAACGTTATTCACCGGACGGCACCTATCTGGAGACGCTTTCGCTTATCAAAGGCTCATTTCCATGTAGTATTGATTACGAGGCAGGGTATGCTGTCGTTGCGTGTCTCTTCGGACCGAACAGAGATAAAGGCGCGCCGCTTTATATATTGGAGGGAAATAATCTCGTCTCAACCGTTATGCTAAAAGAAGAGTTAGGGGTAGAGACCTTCCAGCATCTGCACGGCGCAGTGATCCGCAAAATTGATGGCAAGTTCTATATTATTGCACAATCGTGGAATCCTGGGGATATTGTCATCTTGGAACAGGTAATGTAGAACACAAGAGTAGGGTACTATACAAAATTTATTCTCATAAGTCTCTTATAGATATGTTTTGTAAGCGTCTCTCTTTCACAATTTGCAAAGAGGGCGTTTGCAAAAGGGGCAGTCCTCCGCAAAATGTACGGAACGTTATTAGAGCTTTTCCGCTTCTCTGGTAAGCTTAATAAACTTCTG
>JAPPBX010000107.1 GCA_026702755.1 Candidatus Poribacteria bacterium
AAAAAACTTGTCTTAACTTTGCTAAATTGTGGTCTAAATAAACGGTAGCACTTCAGCATCTCATAATAGCGATCGCCCGTTTGAAAATAGGTGCTTCTTTTTCCCTTTCCGGTCTGGGTCAAGTTTGTAGTGATATAAATTAAGGAAGATGTCGGCGTGATTCGAGAGAGCATCTGCCCTAACTGTTCTTGCCGTTCAGTTTCACGTTTATAATCTCGATCCAATTTGTTAGCATAGTTCTGGAATCTCGATCTATATTCCGCTTCAAGGGGTTTCATACGTTCATTAATTTTTTTAGAAATCTCCCCGCCTATATGTCTGTGCCCCTTCTCATTGGGGGGGATTTCCATGATCATTTTATTTTCTTCCTCTTTGAGTGCTGCGTTGAAATCGTCTCGCATGGCTGTTTTTTCCATATAGACGCTCTGTGAAGTTTGTGTTGGTGCGATAAATTTGGCAGCAAGGAACCCAACGCGTGGCGTGATCAATACTGCAAACACCCAGACGGTAAAGGCAACGATGAGGGCTGTCTTAGAATTGTCTAAGTAGGTGGAAATCACTGTGCCGATTGCAAAAAAGACTCCAATATAGAGCAACGAGATGAGGGTTAAACCGAGGACTCTCGGAAAAATTTCAGGCTCACCGAGAGGGAACCCTTGCCAAACAAGTATCAGTAAGCCGAACAGCAACGATACCAAGAACGGAACCACAAACACCGCGTATCCGCCAATCAATTTGCTCCATAAAAATAGATCGCGCGGCAGGGAATTAGCTAAGGTAATCCGAAGGGTGCCCGCTTCTCGTTCTCCGGCAACCGCATCGAACGTAAACAGTAACGCGAGTAGACTAAAAACAGTACCGACTATGAATAGAAAATCAAGATGTCCTAACAGATTGGAAAGAGAGGAAACCAAGGCAGGTGCCCCTTGTGTAATCCCATTACGTGTCATGCCGAGATAGGTCGGCAATGTATCTGCTAACCCATTTGCGAAGACGCTCAAAGGGGTCGGTTTGAGGAT
This sequence comes from Candidatus Poribacteria bacterium, assembly GCA_026702755.1. Lineage (NCBI taxonomy): Bacteria > Candidatus Poribacteria > Candidatus Poribacteria bacterium. The sequence goes on from JAPPBX010000107.1 coordinate 1,020, forward strand.
GAGTTTGGAAACTTCCAGTTCTGGATCCAGTGGCATCCCTGGATTCATTGTGGTTTCTTCAATGTTTGTGAGTTTAACGGCTTCTTGGTAATCCACTAAATTTTGGCGATAATTTCGGTAATTTGTAGAAAGTGTCAGCGGGACGAGAAGGAGGCACATCAAAAGAAGCGCGACGAAACGGACGCTCAGAATATGATGCATAATCTCTTTTTGAATCAACGTCATTAACATTTGAATCTTCCTTTCATTCACTGTTATTGAGGATTGCGTTTTTTTGAAACTAATTTCGGTGAAGTGATGTATATTTCCCTTTTATAATTAAGGATACGGGTTTGGAGGGGAAAGGGTGCATAAAACGAAAAAACTGGATTTTCATCTCAGAAATTGTAAAAATGTTGAAATTGTTGGGTGGCTTTGAGAAGCAGCAATTTCTGATAATCAGATGTTATGTAAACCAAAACAAAAATCGTGCGGAGAACTATGTGTATCTTACATGTCTCCGCACGATTTTTAAACGCTTATGAGATAAACAGATTTGACCAAGAACTCGTCTACAGATACTTTTGGTAAAGCGCGAGTTCTTGGTCAAGGTTAACGCTTGGGACGACGCAGCACAACGCCTCCCTGTCCAGCAACCCACAGCGTCTCCCCATCTTTGACCCGCGTGATGGTATATAGGTCATTGTCAACGCCGGTATGCTCTCGTTTCCACGTTTCACCGCCATCTGTCGAATGAATGATAGTTCCAGCGGCACCGACGGCGTAGATTTCCTGTTCAGAGAGTGCCAGAATGTCATAAAGTGTTTCCGACATACCGCTCAACTTTGACTCCCAAGTGAATCCACCGTCAGTGGTGGATAGGATAATCCCAGCGCGTCCGACTGCCCATCCCTTTCGTTTGGTGACGAACGATACGCCATAAAGGTCATAACCGGCGTATGTCTCATGGAACTTCCAATATTCGCCACCGTTGACGGTTCTCTGGATGACACCGTTGGTCCCAACCGCCCAACCGAGCGGTGCAAACTTCATATCAATACCTGTGAGGTTTCGACCGGTTGAGGTGCGCTGAAATTCCCAAATCGGACCGCCATCCAGATTGTGAAGAATATCCCCATTTTCACCGACAGCCCACCCTTCAGAAAAATTGCCAAAGGCAACCTCATTTATGGAGATGTCAAAGCCCGGCGGCAGCTCTTGCCCGTTTTCTGTTGACCAATCCTCACCGTTTGCGGTGTAAAGCATGCCGCCATCGCGTTTCATCGCCCAACCCCATTTCGGATCAAGACTGATGAAGTGGACATTAACGATACGGTCAGTCGTGCCGCTCTCCAAACGCTCCCAATTTTTTCCACCGTCCTCTGTTGACAGCAGGACTCCGTTATCCCCGGCAATCCAACCGTTTTGTTCGTCGAGAAATATCACATCTCGGAAGTTATCGGGTGCTTCGCCAAATTGATGGTGCCAGGTCTTGCCGCCGTCTGTGGTAGCGTAAATCTGGCCCCCGGATTTTTGTGCCGTCTCGGTCCCACCCGAGTCGGCTCGATACACATGCCCTTCGTAAATTTGTTCCGCACCGACAGCCCAACCGTGCCCATCTTCCAAGAAATAGGCATTGGTAATTTGGGTCAAGAGTGGGTCGGCTTGTTGACGTGCCATTCTATCTACCCAACTTACAGGTTCGCTGTTCTCAGTTTCGCCTCTGGACGAAGTATGGAGCGGCTTCCAGTTTTTACCTTGGTTCTGTGTGGTGAGAATCGCCCCACCAACACCAATTCCCCACGCTTCGGCGTGATTTCGGAATTTCACGGTCTGCAGCTGGATATCCAAATACGTTCCTTTAATCTCTCGTTCTGCTTCCAGATCCCGTTTCCAACTCTCTCCGCCGTCTGTGGTAAACAGCGATGTCCCGTTCTCCATCACCGCCCAACCCAATGTGGCATTTAGGAAATGGACACCGATGCAGCGTTGGTGGGTCCTGGCTTGAATCTCCCAGTAGTCTCCACCGTCAACCGTGTGTAGAATCAATCCGCCAGTCCGCCGTTGGGGTGCAACTGCCCATCCCTCTTTGCTATTAATAAAATGCAAGTCCGTAATTGACTGCTGTGTTGCACCGGTTTGCTGAGATGTCCAAGTTTTACCGCCATCGGTTGTCCGCAGAATTTGTCCCCTATCAACGCCCAGCCATCCCTGTTTTGGGTTAATGAAGTGGATGGCACGAATACTGCCGTAGGATCGCCCGCCTGAACGTGAGGGTTGCAGACCTTCACGAATAACCTGCCACGCCTTGCCCCCGTTTTCGGTGCGTAGTAGCACACCTTGCCCACCAATCCAACCGTGGTTTTCATCAATGAAAACAATGCGCTGTAATTCTTCTGCCACGCCACTCTGTTGCAGCTGCCATGTTTTACCACCGTTTGTGGTGTGCAAAATGGTACCGCTACCTCCCACTGCCCATCCTTCCTGCGTAGATAGGAAGTAGGTATCGGTGAAATGGGTTTGTAAAGCCCCTTGACGGACGATCTCCCAGTGATATTCAATCGGTTCAATCGGTTTCTCATCGGTTTCCATTTCTTGCGCAGCAGGCGGCAACTCGGCAATGAACTGCTCCGTGTCCACAGAATAGCGCATCGCAATGCCACCTTCACCCACAAGGAGGATACCATCAGGCGAAAGCGAGAAACTATAGAGATCGTTGGACGTGCCGCTTTTCTGCGACTCCCACGTCATGCCACCATTGATAGTCGTTAAAATGACCCCTTCATCTCCAACAATTAACCCGTGATTCGCATCGGCAAAGTAGACTTTATTTAGATTTGTCTGCGTCCCACTCCGTTGAAATTTCCACGTTTTTCCGCCATCGAGCGTGTGTAAAATTTCACCGAATTGTCCAACGACCCAACCGATATGTCGGTCAACAAAGTAAGCAGCATAGAGTTCGTTGTAACTGTTGCTATTCTGTCGTTTCCACGTCAATCCACCGTCTTGGGTGTGAAAGACGATACCGGGCCACCCGACGACCCACCCCTCTGTCTCGTTGAGGAAAAAGATGCCTTTAATCATTTCGTGGAAATAGCGCGGTGCTTGTTGGACCCACGTTTCACCACCGTCTGTTGTATGGAGCACAGTCCCCAAATCCCCAACGATCCACCCCTTTTTCGGATTGATGAAGTGGAGTGCATTGAGCGTGTACCACCACCCGCTGGTTTGTCGTTCCCACGTCTGACCGGCATCGGTTGTGTGCAGGATAAGTCCGCCGTCCCCAACCGCCCAACCTTCTTTGTCGGTGGCGAAAGATAGATTACGGATGCGGTGCCATGTGTCCATCTCAATGTTCGTCCAAGTCTTGCCACTGTCGTCACTCGTCGCGATTGTGCCCTTCTCTCCGACAGCAACCGCACGGTCTGTATCCGCAAACGCGACACTTTGCAGATCATCGGCTGTCGTGCCACTTCTCATGTTCCATGTTACCCCGCCGTCGGTCGAGTGTAGGAGCGTGCCGTTCCAACCGACTGCCCATGCTTCTTTAGGACTTGTGAAGTGAACCCCCATTAAGTCATTCTTCGTTGGGGTTTCTGATAATCTCCAATTGTCCCCGCCATCTTCGGTTCGAGTGATAAACCCGCCCTGTGCGACTGCCACACCGTAGTTATCATCAATGAAATGAAAATCATTAACAGTTGGACGGACATGTCCATAAACCGGCGGAAGCCGACTATCTTGTCCTCGCCACTCTGTGCCACCATCGCTGGTATGAAAGATGCTCCCGTCCGTGCCACCACTCCATCCGTTGAAAGGGTTCGTAAAAAATACCGTATGGAGGTTACAAACCGTTGATGTTTGATCTTCTCTCACGAAATTATCCTGTTCGCGCCAGGTCTGACTGCCGTCTGTGGTAACAAAGATTTGATTGTAATCTCCAACTGTCCACCCGCGCTGCTTGTCTATGAACCAGATACCGCCAAGTCCGAATCCCCCAATTGCTTCTTGATGGTGCCATGTTTTTCCACCATTTTGTGTATATAGCAGCCCATTCTGTCCAGTGATCCATCCCGTTTTTGAATTAGTGAAAAAGACATCCATAAGCAGCGCATGGGCTTGACGTTTTTGAAGGGTCCAGTGTCGCCCACCGTCGTCGGTGATAGCGATTAATCCCTTGTCACCAACTGCCCAACCGTTACGGAGATTTGTGAAGTAAACCGCTTTGAAATCTTCATGCGTGTTCACCGTCTGTTTTTCCCAACTTACACCACCATCAGCAGTATGGAGGATCCACCCGTGATGCCCCACAATCCATCCGTGTTTGGCATCCGCAAAGTAGATATCCGTAAAATGGGTTTGCCAGTCTGCTATGCGAGTAATCTCCTTTTTTACACAACCGGTGAACAGGAAAGGAATTCCAAAAAGGATTACCATCCAAAAGCAAGTGATGTATTGAAAAATCTTTTTCATCTGTTTTACCTCCTTGGTTGATTTTACTGTGTTCGAGAGTTCGGGATTACAACCGGATCGAGTAATATTGGAGATTTCTGAGAGGGTGAATAAACACCGACTGCAGCACCCGCATCCGTAGCGAACCAGATTTTACCATGGCTGTCTTCAAATACCGACCAAACACGGTTGCTCGGTAGCCCGTCATCTGTGCTAATGTTTTGGAACGTTTCGCCGTTATACACACTCACACCAACACCGACCTCAGGGATTGGCACACTATCCGCTGCTCCGTGAACGTCAATCGTTAGCGGTAGTTTTTTACTACCTGCAAACCAGAGGTTGCCGTTGGTATCTCGCAGGATGCTCTCAACCCTATTCATCGGAAGTTCTTCGCTTTGTGGAAAGTGAACTAATTCTTTGCCATCATAGCGACGGATGCCAGTATATTCGTCACCTACGCCTTCTTGGGTAATCCAGAGATTATCCTGTGCATCAAACTGTAGGTTTGTCACTTGTCCCCTTTGCGACTGTCCCATCTCCCTGAAATCGTTTAAATTTACATCAAGGTACCGGAAATCAGACGTTTGGAGGTTGTAATAGGTAATGCCGGCGTGGCTGCCGAACCAGAGATTTCCTGCTGTATCTTGTGCAATCGCTGTAACTTCATTCCACCAATCGGGTAGGACCTCGGTCCCTGTGGGTCCGTTGAGAGTAATACTACTAAACTTTTCACCGTCGTAGCGACTCACACCCAACAAGGTCGCGAACCAAAGCGTTCCTGTTTCGTCCTCAAACAGGTCATTAATGCTACCGAAATCGTCTATGGTAAACGTCCGAAACGCTTGTCCATCATAGCGACTTATACCTTCTAATGAAGCAGGTGTCCGTGTTTTCATCTCCATTCCGTCATCGACGGCATCAGCGAGTTCGCTTAATGGCATATTCAGGTATGACATATCTATAAACTTCGGTCTCTTCAGCGCATTTGCAAGCATCCCATCCCCAAACCAGAGCATGCCCTGCCGGTCTTCAAAGACAAGACCTGTCGTGTTCCGTGGTAATCCATCTTCCATTGTGAAGGTTTGGAAGTTATCTCCATCATAACGTGTGATACCGTCGGGTGTGCCAAACCACAGCGCACCTTGATTGTCTTCAAAGATTGTGAGCACAGTATTGGATGCTAAACCATCTGCTTGGGTAATTGTTTTTTCTATAAGAAGTTTACCGGCATTGCTGGATGCGGGCTGCATGCCAGCACCCGTGTTCTGACTCGGGTGAGATGTCTGTCCGATCTGATTCCTAACATCGGGTTTAGCATCCGTATCAAGAACGATGTTGGTATCAATGATTTCAATAGTCGGTTCGGATCTCACCTCGAAACTATACGGCTTCTGAAAACGGGAAAGATACTGATTACTGGCACCTATCATCAACAGAATCACGACCGCGGCACTCCCAAGAGCTGCCCACGGTAATACAGGTTTCCCACTGGGAGGAGATACCGGGGTTATATCAGCAACCTCCCGCATGATACGCGCTGTCAAATCAGCAGATAATTCAACGCCGCCAAGCACTTCACTCACCAAGGATTCTGACGCTTTTAAACGTTCTCGTCCCCGGCGAAGTCGTCCTTTAATTGCACTCACCGACACCCCTAAGTATTTGCTAATTTCTTTAGCTGTCATTTCGCCGAGATAGTGGAGTGTCAGCACTGTGCGTTCGCTCTCTGGGAGCCTTTTCAAAAGGTTTTTAACGACTTCAGAACGGTGTTCCGCGGCTTCTGTCTCGCGTCGCTCCGACATATAATGTTGATACGAGGATTCCTCTATCTCTACCATAGGTGTATCCTCCAAAGATGGCATCGTGGATTTACGCCTTTTAAGCCAGTTAAGGGCAAGTCGATTTGCTATGACATACAGCCAGCCAGAAAAACATTTCGGATCCTTTAAAGTCCCGAGTTTTTTGTAGACTTGGATGAAAGTATCTTGCGTGATCTCTTCGGCATGGTGAAAATCACCAATCTTCCGCCAGACGAGGGCATGAACGCCCTTTTGATGCTTTTCAACTAAGGTGCTGAATGCCGAATCGTCGCCTGACAGAATCCTATAAATCAATTGAACATCATTTTCTAACATCAGAGAACCTCATAATAAACGAGTAAATCAGCACACATCTATGTTCTCCACAGATGAGATCCACGGAGATGCCACATACGCAAACTCTATTTCCAATTTCACCTAATCTTCGGGCAGGAAGCCCAATGCTTTAGCGTTGGGAGGAATGCCCGCTCCTATATTTTCCTTGAAATTCGCACTAAATTGTGGTATAATGATAGCATCAGGTTGGAGAGCAGCATTCTTAGCGTTGCCACTTGGCAATGTGCTTGCCTCCCCCTAAGAACGGGATAAACGCCTGATACCTGATATACCATGAAATTAGCCTTTAAATATCCTGTGTATCCAACACGGACACAGGAAACAACACTACTACAGTGGCTTGACCACCTTTGTGAACTTCAGAACTCTGCTCGCCATGATCGTAAAGTTGCTTGGGAGACAGAAGGTCAATGCGTTTCTTGCAACGATCAGCAAAAAAAGTTGAAAGTTGCTCGTAAAAAATATGCTGACTTTCGCGAAGTGCCACAAGATATGCAAGTCTGTGCTTTGGAACGCACCGATAAAGCGTTTGACGGTTTTTATAGACGTTGCGAAGCAGGTGCTACGAAAAAAGGGTATCCAAGGCACCGAAAACAGATTAAGTCTATGTCGTGGAAACTCCGTAAACACACACTTAAGAGTGGTGAACGTGTCCGTCAAAATCCTATTGGTGAAACTGCATGGAAGCATGACCGTTTGAAAGTGCCGAAACTCGGCGAAGTCAAGATATACATGCACCGCCCCCTTCAAGGCGATCCAAAAAGCGTTACACTTGTTAAAAAAGCGAGTGGTTGGTATGCTCATATTACCTGTGAATTCCCTGATACGCCAAAGGTGGAAGCAACCGAAGCGATTGCTGTGGATATGGGAACGACGCATTATTTGACGACTTCTGAAGGCGAAAAAGAGGACAACCCGCGTTGGTATCGTCAAGCAGAAGGCTTAACCCGAAAACATTCCAAAGACCTTTCTCGTAAGAAAAAAGGTAGCAACCGGAGTAAGAAACAACAACATAAACTCGCATTACACCATGAACGAACCGCTAACAAACGCAAAGACTTTATCGGCAAACTCGTCTACAAACTCTACCACCACTACGAAAATAATGTATTAGTGGCAGAGGACTTAAGCGTATCTAACATGGTCAAGAACAAACACCTCAGCAAAAGTATCAGCGATGCGTCTTGGAGTGCATTCTTCAAGTGGGCTGGAAACATAGCCGAAAGAGACGGTTTCCACTTCCACCAAGTTGATCCCAAGAACACCTCGCAAACATGCTCAAGTTGTGGTAAAAAGTCGCCAAAGAAACTTTCGCTGGCGATACGTACCTTTGATTGTAGGTTTTGTGGCACGTCTTTAGACCGCGACCACAACGCTGCATTAAACATACTCTTTAGGGCAGCTGCTGCCCTTCGTGGAGAGCGGTGGGTTGCCCCCCTCTATGAAGCGAGAAACAAAAACGAAGCACGAGACACGGGCTTTAAGACTGCTGAGCAACTTCTGTTGTTTGATGGACTCTTAACAAGCCCAAGTCTTTAGGCTTGGGTAGTTGACTTTATATTAAAGACACATTTTTAAAGCGAAAGGGTACATAATTTGAAAAAAATGCAAAAAATTACTCAAATTTCCGACCTTACTTTATATTAAAGACACATTTTTAAAGCGAAAGGGTACATAATTAGGAGTTAGGCAAATTGAACGATGTTATCCAAACCAAAACAAAAATCGTGCGGAGAAGTATGTGTATTTTACATATCCCCGCACGATATTTAAACGCTTACGAAATCAACGAATGTCGGTTAAAGTTTAGGACGACGCAGCACAACGCCTCCTTGTCCAGCGACCCACAGTCTCTTCCCATCTTTAACACGTGTGATGACATATAGGTCATTGTCAACGCCGGTATGCTCCTGTTTCCACGTTTCACCACCATCTGTCGAATGAATGATGGTTCCAGCGGCACCGACGGCGTAGATTTCCTGTTCAGAGAGTGCCAAAATATCGTAAAGCGTTTCCGACATACCGCTCAACTTCGACTCCCAAGTGAATCCGCCATCAGAGGTGGATAGGATAATCCCGGCGCGTCCGACTGCCCATCCCTTTCTTTTCGTGATGAACGACACGCCGTGAAGGTCGTAGCCTGCGTATGTCTCGTGGAACTTCCAATATTCGCCACCGTTGACGGTTCTCTGAATTACGCCGTTGCTCCCAACCGCCCAGCCGAGAGGTGCAAACTTCATATCAACGCTTCTGAGGTTTTTACCGGTTGAAGTGTGCTGCAATTTCCAGATCGGACCGCCGTCCAAATTGTGGATAATTTCTCCATTCTCACCGACAGCCCATCCCTCAGAGAATTTACCAAAAGCAGCTTCATTTATCGAGAGTGGAGGTAGTTGATGCTGTGGAAGATCAGGTAGTTCGCGCTGTGGAAGTTCCTGATTGTTGTCTGTTGACCAATCATCGCCATCGGTCGTATAGAGCAGGGTTCCATCCCTTTCCATCGCCCAGCCCCATTTCGGCTCAAGACTGATGAAGTGGACATCGACGATGCGGGCCATTGTATTAGTCCGCAACCGCTTCCAATTTATTCCACCGTCCTCTGTTGATAGCAAGGCTCCGTTATCTCCAGCGATCCAACCATTCTGCTCATTGAGAAACAGCACATCGCGGAAATTATCAAGCGGTTCACCGAGTTGATGGTGCCAAGTTTTTCCGCCATCTGTCGTGGCGTAAATCTGACCCGTAGATGCATCTGCTTCATTGGAGCCACCAATATCAGCCCCGACCGATTCCCTGTCGAAAATTTGTTCTCGACCCACTACCCAACCGCGCCCATCTGGTAGAAAATGCGCGTTGGTAATTTGAATTGAGTATCCAAACGGACGTTCCGCTGCCATTCTTTCTATCCAACTTTCCGAGTCACCATTTTCACTTTCCTGCCCAGACGATAAATTCAGTGTTTCCCAACTCTGACCTTGGTTTTGGGTGGTAAGAATCATCTGTCCAGCGTTAATTCCCCAAGCCGTTGCCCAAGCCTCGGTGTGATTGCGGAATTTCACCGTAACCAGATGGATATCCAAATTCAATCCTTTAATGTCTCGCCCTGTGTCCAGATCTCGTTTCCAATTCTCTCCACCATCTGTGGTAAGAAGTGAGGTTCCGTCTTCCATTATCACCCAACCCGATGTGGCATTTAGAAAATGGACACCAATGCAACGCTGATGGGTTGTGGCTTGGATTTGCCAGTAATCACCCCCATCAACCGTGTGTAGAATAAATCCACCAGTTCGTCGTTGTGGTGCAATTGCCCATCCTTCTTGACTGTTGATAAAATGCAGGTGCGTGATCGGTTGCTGGGTTGTCCCTGTTTGCTGAAGCGTCCAAGTCATACCACCATCGTTTGTACGCAGGATTTGTCCTTTATCAACGCCGACCCATCCATCTTTCGGATTGATGAAGTGTATCGCACGAATATTGCGAAAGTTTTTCAACCCTTCACGCACAACGTGCCACGTCTCGCCCCCGTTTTCTGTTCGCAGCAGTACGCCTTGACCGCTAATCCAACCGTGTTTTTTATCGATGAAGACAATCCGTTGTAATGTTTCAGTCACACCACTCTGTTGTGTCTGCCATGTCGTGCCACCATCTGTGGTCCGTAAAATGGTACCGCCGTCACCGACTGTCCACCCTTCCTGTGTAGAAGAAAAATAGGTATCGGTGAATTTGGATTGCCAACTCCCTTGACGGACGATTTCCCAATGGTATTCAATCGGTTCAATCGGTTTCTCATCGGTTTCTGTGTCTTGCGCAGCAGGTGGCAACTCAGCGATGAACTGCTCCGTGTCCACAGAATAGCGCATCGCAATACCACCTTCACCCACAAGGAGGATACCATCAGGTGAAAGTGAGAAACTATAGAGATCATTGGACGTGCCGCTTTTCTGCGACTCCCACGTCACGCCGCCATTGATAGTCGTTAAAATGACACCTTCATCGCCTACAATTAAACCGTGATTTGCATCGGCAAAGTAGACTTTGTTCAGATTTGCCTGCGTCCCACTCCGCTGGAATTTCCACGTTTTTCCTCCATCGAGCGTCCGTAGAATCTCACCGAATTGTCCGACCACCCAGCCGGTATGTCGATCAATGAAGTAAGCAGCATAGAGTTCGTTGTAGCTGTTGCTATTCTGTCGCTTCCACGTCAATCCACCGTCTTGGGTATGAAAGACGATCCCGGGCCACCCGACGACCCACCCCTCTGTCTCATTGAGGAAAAAGATGCCTTTAATCATTTCGTGGAAATAGCGTGGTGCTTGTTGGACCCATGTTTCACCACCGTCTGTTGTATGGAGTACAGTCCCCAAATCTCCAACGATCCAACCCTTCTGTGAATTGATGAAGTGGAGTGCATTGAGCGTGTACCACCACCCGCTGGTTTGTCGTTCCCATGTCTGACCGGCATCGGTTGTGTGGAGGATAAGTCCGCCATCGCCAACCGCCCAACCTTCTTTATCGGTGACAAAAGATAAGTTCCGAATGCGGTGCCACGTGTCCATCTCAATGTTTGTCCAGGTCTTGCCACTGTCGTTACTCGTCGCAATGGTGCCCTTCTCTCCGACGGCAACCGCACGATCTGCATCCGCAAACGCGACACTCTGCAGATCATCGGCTGTCGTGCCACTTCTCATGCTCCATGTTACCCCGCCGTCGGTCGAGTGTAGAAGGGTACCATTCCAACCGACTGCCCATGCCTCTTTAGAAGTCGCAAAATGAACACCCATCAAGTCATTTTTGGTTTGGTTTTCTGTTAATCTCCAATTCTTTCCGCCATCTTCGGTCCGAATGATGAACCCGCCCTGTGCAACCGCCACGCCGTAGTCATCGTCAATGAAATGGAAGTCATAGACAGTTGGACGGACATGTCCATAAATCATCGGGAGTCGACTGTATTGGGTCTGCCATTCTGTTCCACCGTTAGTCGTGTGGAAAATGGTGCCGTCTGTGCCACCGCTCCACCCTTTATAAGGGGTCGCAAAAAATACCGTATGGAGGTTGCAAACGTCCGATGTATCGTGTTCCATTCTCTCAAGCTGATCCTGTCTACGCCAGGTTTTGCTACCGTCTGAGGTGACAAAAATCCTGTCGTAATCTCCGGCGATCCATCCGCGATGCTTGTCTACAAAGTGGATACCACCGAGTCCAAATGCGCTCGCTTCCTGATGATGCCATGTTTTTCCGCCATTTTTTGTGTGCAACAACCCATCCTGTCCAGCAATCCAACCGGTCTTTGAGTTGAGGAAAAAGACATCCATAAGCAGCGTGTGCGCTTGATTCCTTTGCAGGGTCCAGTGTCGTCCACCGTCATCAGTAATAGCAATTAACCCCTTGTCGCCGACTGCCCAGCCGTTACGAAGGTTTGTGAAATAAACCGCTTTGAAATCCTCATTCGTGTTCACTGTCTGTTTTTCCCAGTTCACACCGCCATCAGCCGTATGAAGTATCCATCCCCGATGCCCGACAATCCACCCGTGTTTGGCATCCGCAAAGTAGATATCCGTGAAATGGGTTTGCCAGTCCGCTATGCGAGTAATCTCCTTTTTTACACAACCGGTGAACAGAAAAGGAATTCCAAAAAGAATTACCATCCAAAAGCAAGTGATGTATTGAAAAATCTTTTTCATCTGTTTTGCCTCCTTGGTTGATTTTACTGCGTTCGAGAGTTTGGGATTACAACAGGATCGAGTAATATTGGAGATTTTTGAGAGGGTGAATAAACACCGACTGCAGCACCAGCGTCCGTAGCGAACCAGATTTTACCACTGCTGTCTTCAAACACCGACCAGACCCGGTTACTCGGTAGACCGTCATCTGTGTCAAAGTTTTGGAACCTCTCACCGTTATAGACGCTCACACCAGCATTGACGACATTGTAAAGCATGCTAACACTTTCCTCAGTTTCGTTCAGTGTCGGCGGCAGATTTTTAACGCCAGTAAACCAGAGGTTACCGCTGCTATCCTGCATGATGTTGTCAACGCTATTCATTGGAAGTGCTTCACTTTGCGGAAAGGTTGTCAATTTTTTGCCATCGTATCGACGAATACCGCTGTTTTCCTTGTCCATACCATCCCGGCTCATCCAGAGGTTTTCCTTCGCATCGAACTGCTGATCCGTTATGTTTGCAGTCGGTGCATTCCCCATCTCTTGGAAAAGGGTGAAGTCCTCGTCGATAGCAAAGTGACGGAAACGGTTCGTTTGGAGGTTGTAATAGGTAATACCAGCCGTGCTTCCAAACCAAAAATTTCCTGCTGTATCCTGTGCAATCGCTTTAATTTCGTCCCACCGATCCGGTAATACTTGCATCCCGATCGGTCCGTTCATAGTGATAGTGTTGAAAGTTTCCCCGTCATAGCGACTCACACCAGCCGATGTCGCGAACCAAAGCGTACCCGCTTCGTCTTCAAAGATATCCTTAACAGTATCACGGGGGAGACCATCGGCGGTCGTGAAAATTCTGAACTTTTCGCCGTCGTAGCGACTCACCCCTCCTAATGGAATGGACCTTCTCATTCCTTTAGGTGCATCATAGGGTGTGAGATCAAGTTCACTCAATGGCGTTTCCATCCAAGACATATCCATAGGCTTCCCTCTTTCGAGAAAACTTGAAAGCACACCATCACCGAACCAGAGCATCCCTCGACGGTCTTCAAAGATAAGACCTATCGTATTTCGTGCTAATCCATCTTCTGTTGTAAAGGTTCGGAAATTCTCTCCATCATAACGGGTGAGTCCATCGGTTGTTCCAAACCACATCGTGCCATGACTATCCTCAAAAACAGCGAGGACTGTGTTGGATACCAAACCGTCTGCTTGGGTTAAGGTTTTTTCAATTTTGAGTTCTGCTGCACTGGCAACATATACTACCCAGTTCAACAGTAGAAACATAGCAAGCCACATTGCATGAGGTCGTTTTCGCATTGAAAAACTCCTTCTCTCGGAAATATGGAAGCATTCTAATTTTTAGATTCTTGCTATCCCGAAATGTGTCGTCCATTTGATGTAAGTGGGGTTCAGAATCAGTCGTAGTTCCAGTATGGCCGAAAGCAAGGTAACTGATACCGAGTAGTAACAAACAGACGAGAAGTAGGTTAATTATTACAAAGCGCATTTTCTCTTTCCTTATTTAAAGTTAAGAATTACGCTGAACTTACAAGCGGTAATTTGCTAAAATTTTATATCTGTTGATTTAGGTGACGTAGCTTAGAACTCAAAAAGTTGCATTATTTTGATATCCGCCCAAGTCGTTGCCACCTTATCGGTTGGTGAAACAGCGAGGAAGTTTCCCGACATTGCTTGTTTGATTTCAGCTTCGCTGAGTGCGCGTCGCCAGACCGCCGCTTCGTCAATAGAGCCGTTGACAAATGCGTACTTATTTCTTGCGCATCCTATCCAGACACTCGCGATATTGTCGCCAATGAAATTGAATTCCTGCTTTTCTTCGCCCATGACTTCACCATCTAAATAGATTTTCGTCGTTTTCCCGTCGTAACTTCCCGCAACATGATGCCACCGTTTTTCCTTCATTTTGTGCGGAACGATGAATTCTTGTCGATCCGAACCACCATGGTCAGTCCGTGCCCCCAGAAGCAACCAGATTTCTGGTCCGCTACCGATGTCAATACTACCGATGCCATAAGAGGCTCCCCACTTGACTGCAAACCAATGACAGCCTTTATCAATCCAGTGTACCTTCTTGCCTTTCCACGTTTCTTGATAATAGACCCATGCCATCATTGTTATCTCGTCTACGACTTTTAACTTCTCCTGAGAAGGGATATTGACGCAATCCTGTCCATTATTTGTAATATGAATTGCATCTCCATACTTACCCTTGACAATCTCAGTATTTTCAATGATCTCTGCGTCGAGACCATTGCCGGACGTATCACCAATCGTCTGCTTTTTAACGTTGTCAAAGTCCAGATAAAAAACGAGATCTTCATCAAGACCCGCGTTCACGTGAGTCGTCACTAACAGAATAACAGCACTAAAAAAGATAGTACCGATGGATAACCGTGCCATATTTTCCTCCTATATAGTTTGTCAAGTTTCTCTTGAAATGGTAAACGTAAATATAATACGCAATTTATGTGCCAACCTGAGAGTGATATTATGGTGAAACGGGAAATATCGCCTTGATAGTCGGTTGAACGCGGGATTAAGCGGTTTTTAGGAGATAAAAATACTTGAAAGAACACTGCACCAAATAGGGCAGATAATAGGGACAACTGCACGAATTTGTGCAGTAACCTCAACGCGGCGCACCTTTTATCTGTCAACATCAGACAAATCGTTTCGTGAAATATAATGACGCGAGCTAAGGGCAAAACGGTTGCCTAATTCTTCAAGGAATTGGGGAAAATCTAATAAAAGGAATAGATTAAATCTATTCCCTTTGGTGTATCCTGAAAGGTAAGCATAGGTGTCAATTTTAGAAAAAGAGGCGTGCTTTTCACTGTTAATAAAGATCTTTGAGCCGAAGACCCCTCACGGGCCCTGTAAAAACCGTGAGATAGATCCGATGTCTTTAGTCCCGTAGGGACGGCATCTGTGTAGAAAAGGGACCCCTCCACCCTCAAGCCCCGTAGGGGCGGCATTTGTAAAGATGCCGTCCCAAAATACCGTGAAAAACCACTAAATTGACACCTATAGTGTATCCTGAAAGGGAAGTATAGGAAGGAGTTTTCTTGAAAGACTAAAGAGTTGGTAGAGACCGTTTAAAGCGAGAGGATTCCACCCTCAACGAGCATCGGAGCACCTGTCATATATCTTGATTCGTCGGAGGCTAAATAGACTGCTGCCCAAGCGATATCTTCCGGTTCGCCGATGCCCAACGGATGCATCTCTTTGATTTCTTTGTTGATTGCCTCTGGGTCTGGCTGCTTGGATAGGAATTCTTGATAGAGTTCAGTGTTGATCGTGCCGGGGCAGAGACTGTTAACACGGATGTTATCTTCAGCGTACCGAACCGCCATGCTGCGTGAGAGGTGTACGACAGCCGCTTTGGAAGAGGTATAGGCGGGGTGCATCGGAAACCCGACGTAGGCAGATTCACTCGCCATATTGATAATCGAACCACCACCGGCTTCGCGCATCAACGGGATTATCGCCCGTGAGACGAGGTAGATGCTTTTCACATTGACGGCGTATTGCCGATCCCAGTCTGCCTCAGAGATCTCTTCTAATTCACCTACGACAGCAATACCGGCGTTGTTGAACAGCACATTTGGATTGCCAAGCTCGGACGTGACCTGTGCAACAGCGTTCTCTATTTGTGCTGTGTCTGTTATATCACACTCACAGAAAAGGGCGTTTCCACCGGAGGCTTGAATCTGTTGCGTAGTCGCTTCGCCGCGCTCGGCGTTGATATCCCAAATAGCGACAGCTGCACCTTCACCTGCGAAAAGTTCCGCGCTTTTCGCACCAATACCTCGCGCTGCACCTGTAATAACTGCGATTTTGTCCTTAAGTCGGTCTGCCATATATTCTTTCCCAGATAGGGAATCTCGCAACCATAGAGGCTTTTACCAGTGATACCACCCACAACCTAAAGGTTGGGGCTTCGGCTTCGTAGCAGTTAGCATTCTTCCGAAAGGTTGAACGTCTTACGTCTGCTCCACCAGTAGGCAATTCCCCTATAGACTGAAAAAGCGTCAGTAGGGCATATCGTGCGGAAACTTTCACGGGTATCCCTGCCTACCTCTATCCAAATGGATAGAAATTTGAGAAGGCGAGACCGCAATACAACGTGCAGACTTTCACCTCTGCTCCGATCCACGCATTACGCGCAATTACGCGTCAACGGTCTCTAATATACTTTTTAAGTGGTATAACACTAACACCTTAACCAACTCTGACATTGGCGGGCAACGCCTCTACAGGTTGTAGAGGGTCAGAGTGTTGCCCAAGTGTTTGGTATTAATTATACCACATTTTGACTATATTGGCAAGTTTATTTTCAACAGCGTCCTACGCCGTCTTACATCCCCAAGCTAAAGCAGGGGGCTTTAGACGGAAGAAAGGTAAAGAATCGCGTCTTTCCCTGAGCAAGTCTGTTCTACATTTGATGGTTCCGTTGGATCCGCTTTGCGATCGTCCTGATATCGGGTTCATCACCGATCCACTTCTTGCGTTCCTCTGTAAAATTACCTGTAGTCGGTTCACACTGCCTAAGAAATCGGACCATACCCGCGGCACCAAGTTTCTCAGAAAGCACTTTAAGCCCGATTTCATAAATTTCCTCATCGGTCATCTTTTGTATATTCATGTCCTGTCTCCTCTTGTAGCCATGTGTCTGGGTATTCAACCCGGATGTGAAGCTCTGACTCAACGCGTTTTGCTGTTTTCAGTAGCGAGTCGTCTGTTGTAAGAAAAATGTCTGCATTGCCACTTTCAGCGCAAGCAAGATGTAAGGCATCTAACCGCTCAAAACCAAATGCTTCAAGTTGTTCACCTCGTGCTATTTCTGTCTCACCAACCCAAACGATTTGGTGTGCTAAAGATAGCAAAGTTTTGACTTGAGTATGTTTGATTGGTTCTGTGATTCGATCTATTTCATCAGCGTTGACGCTACTGGCAAGCCATTGCCAGTAACCTATGTCAAAATACTCAAGTATTGTCTCAACAGCCTCGGCTTCGCGGCGAACCCGAGTTTGTGTTTTAACATCAAAAGGACGATTAAAACAGCACGTATCAAAATAGATTTTTCTGTTTTGTTGAGAACTTTGCACGCGTTAATCTCTGGGCTTTTTGGAAATTTCCTTTCTAGCACGCCCAAGTTTAAAGATACCATACGGTTTGTTGTAATGTCAAGCCTTTTGAAAAAAATAGGGATGGATTAAGATCCTCCCCATGTATACAGCAAAATAATTACATGAAAACTGTGTTAAAGTTCTCGTAGGAGGGATACCCACCGTTCCCATGCGGCTTTGGTAGCAGCTTTCTGTGCGTCGTTTGCGTCTTCTGCCATACCGCGTCTCAGGAAAGCGTGGCCAACCCCTTCATAAATGACGGGGTCGTAGGTAACGTTTGCGGCATCGGCTGCGGCTTTGGTGGCATCAATTGTGGCATTGATGCGGTTGTCACTCTCGCCATAAAAGCCATATATGGGTGCTGATATTTTGGGGATGTTTTCCGGGGCTGCGGCGCGACCGTAGAACACGAAGCCAGCGGCTATTGTATCGGAATCGACAGCGTAGCTGAACGTTTGACCGCCTCCCCAGCAGAAGCCGGAAACAGCAACCTTTTCATTGGTTGAAGGGAGATCTCTGGCATATTTCTGGATGGCATCCAGATCTGATGTGACTTGAGAGGGTGAGAGTTCTCGGATAGTCCGTCGGACATCATCACCGGAATCGAAGCTCTCTGTGCCACCGCCATTAGGTCCCATGCCGGAAAGCAAGTCAGGGCAGATTGCGACAAAGCCTTCGGAGGCAAGTCTGTCTCCCACGAGGCGAATCCAATCGGTGAGTCCGAAAATTTCGTGGATAACGATGATAGCCGTTGCTGGTTCTTTTACCTCTGGATAAACAACAAACGTATTGACAACACGCCCATCCGGGGTCGTGACTTTTACCCATTCGCCGTGGCGCGGTGATTTTTCGAGTTCGGTCTTTATGCTGTCAGCCCCTGCATTACTAATGAACAATAAACCGGTAACAATGATGCCTAACATGAGGGCGTTGCATATCTGCATAGTTTTCTCCCTATTTTTATTTTGTTTTGCGAATAATGGATTCTACGACCTTCTGCATTTCAGTCGTAGGTATTGCGCCGACGAGGAAGAAGTGGATTTTCGCACCCGACCATCTGAAAGCATCCGTTGATCCGAACTGGTGTTTATAAACCTTTTGACCACCAAGTTCAATCTCACTTTCTTCTCTGCGTTGTCTGTTGTTAAGGCGCGGTGGATCGCCCGTTTTTTCAAATAGTGTGAAAGTTACCAATCCATCTGTGTATTCGAGAAGAATTGAGTCCTTTTCCCTGCTTCTTATACCACGGACATCCTGCAGTTGGAACCCAGGCGGCATGTATTCAGGTTGGACAGGTTTGATCTTAAGCATTTTCCCTGCTTCGGCGAGTGAAATTGGGTCGCTCCGCCATGGTCTCGGCTTTATCTCATTTTTAAGAACTTTCCATTTGCGTTCCACGGCTTCAGGATCGAAACTAATTCGGTTATAGACAAACATCTCCCGAAGCACACCCTCAGCATCCAGGTCCTCTACCCGCAAGATAGCACCGTTTTCGCGGGCAAAGAAGATGCGTTTTGTGGGTCTGTCGGCAAACTTAGGTGTAATCGTTAGGATGTTAGTTTCATGGCCCGCTATCTTTTCTGCGGATTCCGATTCTTCCAAGTTGTAGTTTTGGGCGATTAGCTCAATCTGTTTTTTGGAGAATTGGCTTCTAACTTGTCGCCATTCGCTCCGATCCCGATTTCTTTCCCGACGGTCTCCACGATTTTCGTTATCACCTCTTCTTCTGTTGTCGTTCCGGCGTTCGTCTCTGTCTCGTGAACCTTCAGATGAATGTCGCTCACCAACTACGGATGTTACCTTCCGGTACGAGACATCAGGAGGTCTATGAATGACCACCTCTTCAAAAGTACGTGTGCCTCTTGACGAACTAAACGTTTTCACGCGGAAACCCACGTAGCTGACTTTATGCTCGGCTTCTGCAATGCGTTCAAGCGTGCTGATGTCAGCAAAAAGTATGTGAGGTGTCCACAGCAAAAAGGCTAAAATTGCAGACCATAAGAGATGATGTTTAGATCGTCCGTCCGTATGAAGAATTAGATGCTTATGCGTTTGCATGGATTCACCTGTTGGAAAATTCAATTCTCCACAAAAAAGTCAAGAACCTGTTCTTCAGCCTCTTCGATGGTTTCTGGAGGTAGAGATTCCAGACTGAGCGGGCTGCCGACATTTGACTTCAATGGGTTGTCTTCAAGTTGCTCAGTATAAAGTCCGTAGTAGAAATCAAGTGTTTCGTCATATTGGGGCGTAGTTGGATAAAAGTAGAGTGCTCCCAAAATCAGTACGAGCGTTAAGATACCTGTTGCCCCTGCTGTAACGGGACGGAGAAACCAGCGTCCAAAATCCGGTAGCCATTGTCCGATATCTGATAGCCATGGTGTGCGTGTGGATTCCTCGGACGCCGTCTTTGCGGCTTGTTCGTGTATTTTCGCCATTACTGTGTCAGCAATAGATACCGGAGCGGGACGCGCAAACATTTTGATTCGCTCGCGATTTTGGCGGAACGCTGACAGCATTTCGGAGCACTCGTCGCAGGAATGCAGGTGTGCTTCAATCCGCTCGCGCATAGCAGGCACCAATTCATCGTCTAAATAGCCTGATAACTCGTCTTGGAATCCAGCATGTATTTTTGCCATCACTGTCTCTTTAAGCGTTGATGGCACCGGCTGCGCGAGGTTTGCGATCATCTGACGATTGTTTTGGAACGCCGACAACATTTCGGAACACTCGTCGCAAGAGTGTAGGTGTGTTTCAACCTGCTCGCGCACAGTCGGAGTTAATTCATTATCTAAATAGGCTGATAATTCCTTTTGAATTTTTTGATGGTTCATGTCTTCAATCGAGAATAGAGGTAAAGTGTTTACCACTCAACTCGCTCCAGTTCTTTTTTTAGTGCTTTTCTGGCTTCGTGTAACCGAGATTTGACGCGTCCGAGCGTACATCCCAACATTTCGGATATTTCTTCATAAGGTAGATCTCGCAGTTCTCTCAGCACCAGAATTTCTCTATGGCTGTCTTTGAGTTTCGCGAGGGCTGCGTGGACAATTTCTTTTTCTTCAGTGCGTAGTGCTGCCTCTTCCGGTGTTGCTGTATCAAGAGGAACCCACGGTTGTGAATCGTCAATCTCCATTGGGTCGGTTTTTCGACGTTGATACTGGTCCATGTGATTAAGACACTTGTTTTTGACGATTCGGTAAAGCCATGTGGAAAATCGGGATCGGAATTGAAATTTCCCGATATTTTCCCATGCGGAGAGGAACGCATCTTGTGCGACATCTTGCGCATCTTGGTGGTGGCCGAGTATACCGTAAGCGATGTTATAAACCCAGCTCTGATACTGAATCACGAGGATGCCCATTGCGTCAGCATCACCTTTTTGACACCGCAAAACAATCTCACGTTCCTGTGCGAGATCTAATTCTTCTGTCTTGCCGGTCTCCGAATAGGTTTCCATAGTAATTCTACGGGTTGCAACAGGCATTCTTTTTCTCCAAACTGCAAGGATAAAGAAAGTGCTTTGATTCAATTCAGAACCGTTTGATTTCCCAACAATTTTGATTTCCAAGTCTCGAATTTCGTTTGTGCCAAGCGAAATTCTGCGTATTGGAGGAAACTAAATGGCTTTCTGATTCAATTAGACATCTTAGGAAACAAAAGGTTCGTATTATTTTATTGAAGCGCGTTTTTCTTCCCTGGCGTGGTTTGGATCTGCTTGAGTTCACCGCTACCGTTCGGCCATCTGCCGAGTGCAACATCCTTCTCCTGTTTTTCAAACGTTACTGTATCAAGCACTTGATTGCCACGTATATCAGTATCAACGAGCATTACAGTTTCACCGTTACGGGACAATTTGAAGTTCGCATGGAGTCCTACATCGGCTTTGCCATCTTCATCCAACCACACGAGGAGATAGCCTTGTGCTGGAATCGTCGTATTCTCTGGGAACGCCCATTTTTTAGGGTTGTCCATTTTATCCGTCAAATACATCCCAGAGAGATTTACGACATCGTTGGTGAGATTGTGCAGTTCAAGCCAGTCTTCGTGTTGTCCTTGCGGGTCGGCAAGACTTTTGGTATTGGCTGCCATTAGTTCGTTAATGACGATAGGTGTCTTTTTCGCGACAGGAACACCAACTCGGTACCGCGCCGCACCTTGTTCTGCTCTCACCGGTGAGAAGGCGGTCGTACCATGCGTCTTCACAGCATTCGCCTCAACGTAATAGTAGACTGTAGTGTCCGCGGGAAAACCGGGAATGTGTCCAACATAACTATTCCCGTCCTTTGTCATCGGCACCTGCTCGAAAACGACATACCGATTGCTACTATAATACAACAAAACTGCATTTGGCGCAACTGATTTATCAAGTGTTGCTTTGACTGAAACAGGTTGATTGGCTATCGGAGAATTTTCAGATCCGATTTCAACGGAGGTAATTTGGGGTGTTGGCTTGTTGAGTTCCGGATGATTACGCAGGTGCTCACGTCTTTGCGTCACAAAACGTTCGAGGTCCTCTGGAACACCGACCGCGAACTCTTGGTACCCGTAAAGTTTCTTATCGTCTTGCTGCACTTCCGCATCAATCAGCGTTTGATATTCCTTGATAATCGGTTCAAACACTTCCCAATCAAGCCATTCATCCATAACGGTTCGGACGTGCGCGAGATACCGTGCGCGCCACTCTGGATTTGAGAGCAATCGGTGAATAAGTGGACGCGCAGTGTTGTTTTCATGTGCAACGGGAGATACCATTCCATTTTCTAAAGTCCCCCACGACCAACCACCGGGCCCACCGCCACCGGGGCCGCCCCGACCCGATCGACCAAATCTAAGACTTTCATTGTTATCATGCGGGACGAGGTGGAACCTGCCGTTGACATCTTGATAGATAGCGTAATCGCCACCTTTATGGATATAACCATCGTCATCCATAAAGACGTTTGAAACGGCGAGCTGCCACAGCACCTGATCTATATTAAGTACGGACGGAAGATTTGCCGCAAGTTCTGCATCTGAGGTTGTTTCGTCAAGCATTTTGCTGAGAGCAATAAGGCCATCCCAAGGGTTCTCAACGTCCCTGGTTTTGAGCTGATACGTTTCTTGATACGTTGCTGGATCATCTCCGGCATAGGTCAAGGCACCGCCTCTGCCGGGACCCACTTTCCAACGGATGCCGCCTTTTGTGCCGAACCACTCGGCGAGAAAGTCCTTATTGTACTGTTGGAGGTTGATATAAACCCCCCAATTTTCGCCGTTGATAACCAATTTCACAAGGTTTGTTTTCATCGCAGGGATGTAGTCTCGTGAAATCTGATTGTAGAGCACTTCACGAAGGAAAGAGCCATCGACATGCCCGTTTAGCAAATTAAGCGTTTTGTAACCGTAAAGGCGTTGTCCGTCTTCACCATAATCGACAGCAATATTAAAGGATTTTT
Source organism: Candidatus Poribacteria bacterium (assembly GCA_026702755.1). Taxonomy (NCBI): domain Bacteria; phylum Candidatus Poribacteria; species Candidatus Poribacteria bacterium. Next base: position 23,851 of record JAPPBX010000107.1, read on the forward strand.
TGTCTGATCTAACCGTGAAGTAAGAAGAGGTGCCTCGAAAGTGGACCCCAACGTCTGAGTAAACTTTTCCATCAACAATTAATTCTGCTGGCACTTCAATATCCGTGCGATAAAATGCGCTCATCTGTTCGGACCAATCTTCGTGATGGAATCGGAGATAGAGGGTACGAAGTGTCTGTACGTCGTAGAGTGGCGGTGAACCTTCTGGCGTAGATGCCAGGCTTGCTTGCACATCGTTTTGAACACCATCATGTAGATTTTCCTCGGGTATTAGAGACGAACCACTACCACCACGCATCTGTAGTGCTGCTTCTCGTTCAGCACCGGTTAGTTTCCCGTCCTTATCCTTATCAAACTGCTCAACCAGTTTTTCCGGTGGTTGGGGTCCGCGTCGTCCACCACCAAAGCCCGGCATCCCGCCGGGTCCCCCGAAGCCTCTATCCGGGACGGCACTTTGTCGCATCTTCTCAATCTCTTCACGACTGAGTTTATCGCCAGTGAATGCCTCTAAGCCTGTGACTCGAAGCATGAGTTCGTCTTCTTCATTGCTCAGTTTACCATCTCCATTGAGGTCGAATCGCTTCTGTTCATCCGAGAGTTTTGGCGATTCCTGAGTGTCTTGGGCATCCACATAGGTTACCCAACCCATAATTATTAGCGCAATAAGTATTAGAGATTTAAGTTGTTTCATTGTGTTCTCCTTTCAGTTTTAGACCTGTCTAACCTATAGAGGTTCGCATTTTCTTTCCTTATTCTCATTCTTTATCCATTTTTACCTCTGTAACATTTTCAATTCCTGAGAGTTCGTTAAAAAAAGTGAGCCATTCCTGTGGATTTGCCAATTTAATCCGGAAGGTTAGTTCAACCAATTGAGATTTTTTGACCCGTTTGTCGATTAAGCGTTCATAAACGAGGTGTTTATCAAAAAGCGGACGGTAAACGGTTTCAAAATTCTGGTCGGGCGGCAGACAGAACTCTAAGCTGAATTCGTTATCGCTGTTAAAGCGTTGATGCCAGTGGTATATGGCAAGGATGATGATACCGATAAGGAATGTCGCCAGAATCGCGACAGATGGATTTCCAGCACCAACTGCCATGCCAACGGCTAACGCGTAAAAAACAAAACCGATGTCCCGCGGGTCTTGAATAGCAGTACGGAACCGAATAATCGACAGCGCACCTACTAAACTAAATGCCCGTGCGATACTGTCTCCGATAATCACCATCACCACAGAAATCAGCATACACAGGATGATGAGGGTGTCGGTAAAGGATTTTTGTGGGACTTTAGTGTGGGTCCACTGATAGATGTTAACAATAAAAACGCTGAGCGCGAAGGAAAGTATCAATCTAAGAGCGTCAGCACCAAGTGTTACAAGCGGTGGTAGGGTTAAAAAATCGAGTAATGTAGCCATTCCTATTTGCCAATTAGAGGTTTGTTATGGTAGTCTACCACAATTAGACAAACTTGTATAGAAATTGTTGAAAAATTGCGTTAAAAGAATACGTTAGGACAGGTTGAGGGTGTTTCAAGGGCGGATTCCCAGTGGGTTCCGCCCGTTTTGCAATAGGAAAATTCTGGGCAGTGCCTATTCAGATGTGGTTTTCGTTTCTGTCCCGTAGAGGGCTATGCGATCAATCATACCTGTTGACGATCCTAACACAACGCGGATGGCATCTGTAGAAAGAGGAGCTTGGATAATATAAGGTGATTTCCGAATCGGTGTTTTAATTGCCTTAACAATCCGCCAGTTATCTTCGCCCATCCGGGCATAAACGGTCATATTTCTCAAGGGTTCGATGGGGTCGAAGTGGATTTCGATTCGATTGATAGAACGTCTTTCTGGAAGTATCCACTTCTGAATCGAGCCAGTGCCGCTTTCGGACATCTCATAAGCCTCTGTCATACCGCCATCGACGCGAACAGTGTTTTGCGCTGCCATGGAAAGACAACCGAGAAGCATGAACGGAAGTAACGCAAATACGAAGAGGCTATAGATGGAATTTTGGGGTGAAATCATAATTTGTTCCTCCTATTATGATAGACGGATTTTGATAGTGTTGTGCCTATTTTATGTTTCTGCTTCCTGACGAATTAGGATGCCAACGAATATCCCTGAGAAAGCCAGAATTGCAAGCGCGTAAGGTGCTGCTTCAGCGAACATCGCTTCTGTCGTGTAACTCCAGACGTTAAGCGCGAGCGTTTCATATCCAGCCGGTGATAAGAGAAAGGTAAGCGGCAGCTCCTTCATTGTCGCCAGGAAGACAAGCGCGGTGGCGGTAAGCATGCCGCGCATGAGAACTGGAAGAAGTGCCCTGAAAAATGCCTGTATCGGTGAATACCCAAGTGAGCGAGCTGCCTCCTCCAAGTGTGGGGATGCTTGATAAAGTGAACTCCGCACCGGTCCAATGGCTTCTGCAAGGAAGTGTAGCGTACACGCGTAAATGAGCACAGGCAATGTTTTGTAAATGAAAGACATCGTGTTTAAAACGAAAAAAATGAGCGACAGTGCGAAAGCGAGTGGCGGTATAGCGTAGACGATATAGGCGACACGTGCTAACATGTTTGACAGACGAGATGGATATCGGACACCTACATAGGCAAACGGGACTGCGAGGAACGCGCACAAAATCCCTGCAGGTATTGCGATCGACAGCGAACCGATGAGGGAATTCACCAGCCCTTCCAACGCTGTACGATCGAATCCTCTAAACATCCATAAAAGGATAGCACCAGTTGGGACCACTACAGTCAGGAATGTGAGCACACCGAGGTACAGATAAGCTGAGATACACCACCCACCGAGTGGAATCTGCGGCAACTGACGGGAAACCCCGGTCCCTGCGCGATGGAGGACGACTCGGTTTAGCAATTTTGCCTCAAGGTAAAGCAAGCAGGCGGTAAACCCGAGAAGCATCAGCGCAAGCCACGCCGCGTAAATGTGTTCAAAAGAGAGTGTATACTCTATATAGAGTGCGTAACTAAAGGTCTCGTAGCGCATCAGCGACACAACACCAAAGTCGCCGATCACATGTAGACTGATGAGCAGCCCGCTGGCGTAAAGCGCGGGACGCAGCTGCGGAAGAATGACGCGAAAGAAAACCTCGCGGTACCGATAGCCGAGACTTCGGGCGGACTCCTCAAGGCTTGGATCTAATCCCAGTAGAGCGGTGCGCAGGTTTAGAAAGAGATAAGGGCTTGTATAAGCACTCAGTGCGAGAAGTGCCCCCCAGTAACCGCTGAGGCGCGGGATACTCGTGCCGAAGAATTGGGCACCGATTCCTGTGTTGCCACCGAGTGCCAAGAGCGCGTAAGCCATCACGTAGCCTGGGATCGCGAGTGGCAGAGCACACAGCACCGTGAAGAAACGTTTTCCGCGCAAGTTCACTCTGGTTGTTAACCATGCGGCAGGAGTTACCAAAAGGATGTCTAATCCAAGAACGCCTCCGGTCAGTAGGAGTGTGTTAAAGAAAAGTTTCGCGTTTCGCCAGCGGAAAACAATTTGCCCAAGCGCGGTACCTTCCGCAGAAAGTGCTTTGACGAGCAGATACGCCAACGGGATAAGCCCACCGATGCCTACAGCGACTGCGGGAATAAGGAAATAGCGGTGTACGCTTACTGATTTTAGTTTTGGCATCCCATCCTGTTGTCTTAACTGCCCGATCGGACGCTGCGACTTCTATAAAATCTCAACGCGCCGCAACAGCTTAACTGTTCCATCAAGATCGTCCATATCGTTGAGGTTAAATGTTGGAGCCAATTGAAGCAGTTCGGAAAGGGGTAGCAGTTCCACGTGTGGTGTTACACCCTCAATGGCGGGATATTCAAAGACATCGCTGGTGAAATATTGCTGTGCTTTGGCGGATAACAAGAATTCCACAAACTTCAGGGCTGCCTCTTTATTTTTACTGCTCTTTAACACGCCGACACCGGCAATATTAACAAGATTTCCTGGATCACTTGCCTTAAAGAAGGTTTGCGCTACAGGAAAGTTGGCATCTTTGCTTTTGAAGCGAAGAAGATAGTAGTGATTCGGCAGCCCGACATCTATTTCGCCTGCAGCGAGCGCCTCTATGATGGGTGTATTCTTCGCATATTTTTTCGCGCCGTTCGCCTTCATGTCGCGTAGCCATTTCTCTGTGCGTTCTTCACCGACTTGCACGCGTAGGAAGGTAACAAACGCTTGGAATGAGGCGTTCGTTGGTGCCCAGCCAACTCTGCCTTTCCACATCGGTTGTGTTAAATCGAAGATGCTTTGCGGAAGTTCTTTCATTTCAACGCGTTCTGGAGCATAAGCCAGGACACGCGCTCTACCACTTGTTGCTACCCAGAAACTTTCGGCATCTCGAAAACCTGAAGGCACTTTTGTGAGTATAGTTTCGGGGAGTTTTTCAAACATCGCCTTTTTACTCACTGCACCGAGCGCACCAGCGTCCTGTGCCCAAAAGAGCGCGGCGGGGCTTTTGTCGCCTTCTGTTAGGAGTGCAGCAGCGAGTTGTGTTGTGTTGCCGTAACTCACTTCTACTTGAATACCGCTTTTCTCTTCAAACTGCTTGATGATTGGTTCAACGAGACTCTTACTTCGTCCGGAATAGATAGTCAATGTCTCAGCGTGGACTGTCCCAACGAGAGTGAATAAGAGCAAAATTAGTGAACAAGTGAACAAATTGGATCGGTCGTTAAACATAATATCTCCTTTGCTAAATTAATAAACTGTACATCAGAATCAGAACCGATGTAAGTTTTGTCTGATTTAATAGAAAAAAGTTCGGAATTGTTGGATAGAAACGTCAACGTCTTGGAACGACCCGCCAGCGTGTGTTCATGCCTGCTGTAATATGGTCGGCAACGTGGCAATGATAAAGCCAGTTGCCGGGTGTCTTCGCTGTCATGTCAACCGTAACCATCGTGCCAGGTAGTAGCTCTACAACGTCAGTGCGTTTCCCGGCGTTTAGCACTGTCTGACCGTGCCAGTGCGCGGTGTGCATATCAACTTCAGTGCCTAATCCGATAAGATACCAACGGACCCTGTCGTCCTGTTCAACTTCCAAACCTTGTAAGTTGCCGAAGATGAAACCGTTGATAGCATGCTTGAGATTTCCTTCTTCTGCTTCTTCGGGTGAATCATAAGCCTCAGTCTGACTATTTTTGACAATTTCTCGGTCATTCTCGTTAAAGATAAGGAACAGGGTTGTAAATGATTTATCGATATCTTTCGGACGCGGGTCCTCCGGTGAGCGTTCCATCCCCTTTTTGGTGACGACGACGGTTCCAATTAACCCGTCATAAACCTCTGTGACGGCATCGACGTGCGAGTGGTAGAGCCAGACAATGGACGATGGGTCATTCGGACCGGGAGCGGCATCACTGTCTGCTTCCCAGTGATAGGTGAAGGTGTCCCCAGGTGGCACAGCGGCACCGGATCCTTTCATATCCGCGCCCTCGTTTTCTTCATCGTATTGCAACCCATGTACATGGATACTGAGGGGCTTATCTGCGCGGTTAAGAAAGTGCACTCGGACACTATCGCCTTCAACGACGTGCAATTGCGGTCCAAGGATACCCATCCACACAGGTTGTTCGACTTGGGTCGTGTAAGAGGCATCGGTATATTGAATATAGCGATATTTTTCGTACACAAGTGCTTTGCCCCAAACGCCCAACCCCATACTCGGTCTGATGAGATTTTGTCCGCTCGGTGCGTAGTTCCATTCAACTCTTTCCGCAGCAATCCAATACTCTCGTATTTCGGATTCAGCAGGGGTGGTCCAGAAGCACAGCAGCGTACTCATGGTCATAAGAAGCGCGTAAAAGGCAAATGGCAGGTTTCTCACATTAGAAAACAGAAGGAGTCTACAAATTCTTCCTGTTAAGTTTGGGTTCATGATATTGAGACTCATTTTCAAAAACTGAGACTTTAAAGCAAACCTCATAAAATGGTAAACCTCAATGGGTTAAATTTGCATCCAATTATACCACAAGAAACAGAGTGTGTCAAAAAATCTTAAGCTTTGGTCGTTAATTTGCTGCCTGTGTGCTTATATGTGCCCTCAATCTATCTGTGGGTCAAGGGCATCTCGGAGCGCATCGCCGAGGAGGTTGAAACCTAAAACGATAAGGAAAATAGCGACACCGGGAGCGGTGACAGCCAAAGGTGCTTTGCGGATAAACTTTCGGTTTTCGTTGAGCATCGCGCCCCACTCCGGTTCGCCAATCTCTGCACCAAGTCCTAAGAAACTTAACCCTGCAGCATCTAAAATAGCTGCGCCAATACCTAAAGTTGCCTGAACAATCAGAGGGGCGAGGCAGTTCGGAAGGACGGTGGTCAGAAGAATCCGATTGTCGCTCGCACCGATCACTTTTGCAGCGACGACATAGTCCAACTCACGGACTTTAAGAACTGCAGCGCGCAAAATTCGGGCGTATTGTGGGATATAAACGATTGAGACAGCGATAATCGCGTTGGTGAGACTCTGCCCCAAAATTGTGACAATGACCATAGCGAGGAGGATACTCGGCATTGCGAGCATCATATCCATCACGCGCATAATCAGGTTATCAATTCTTTCCCCATAATAGCCCGCGATTGCACCGAAGAGCATCCCAAACCCAACAGAGAAAGTCATCGCGACGAATCCAACCTTTAGAGATATACGGGTCCCATAGACAATCCTGCTGAAAATGTCGCGCCCAACGCCATCGGTGCCGAGGTAGTTCACATCTGACCAACCTTTGAGGCGTTCAACGACATTTGCGTGCCTTGGATCGTGTGTTGCAATGAGCGGGGCAAAAATGGCGACGACAATGAAGAACAGTATGATGGATGCACCAATCATGGCAGAACGGTGTCTTAAGAGTTTGCGGAGGACGAGGTGTTGGTTGGTATTTGTTATTGGGGTATTCATCTGGCTTCGTCTCCGAGACGGATGCGCGGATCAAAATAGGCATACAACATATCCACGATGAGATTGACGAACATAAAGACTGTTGCAACAAAGAGCACGCCACCTTGCACGGCGCGGACATCGCGCGCCTCAACGGCGGCGCGCAACCACGAACCGAGCCCGGGCCAGGAGAAAATATGTTCAGTTAAGATCGCTCCGCCCAATAGATAGCCGAATTCCAAGCCGATAATTGTCAAAACAGGCACCATGCTGTTTTTCATTGCATGTTTACCGATGACTTTCCACCGCGACAAACCTTTCGCGTATGCCGTCATAATATACGGTTGATTGAGTACTTCGAGGAGACTGGAACGAGTCATCCGAGCGATGATTGCTAATGGGATGGTCCCCAATGTTACCGCAGGAAGAATGAGATGCGCGATGGCATTTCGGAAGGCAGCGAAATTTCCCATGAGAAGCGTGTCAATAAGGTAGAAACCGGTACGCGATTGGATGTCTAAATCCAATATTACATCGAGCCGTCCTGTGCTTGGTAGTATGGGTAAGAAATAAGAAAAAAGCAGAATAAGCATCAAGCCTAACCAGAAGATAGGCATAGAGATACCGGCGAGGGATATGGACATTGAGAAATAGTCCAAAAATTTTCCGCGGAAAATCGCAGCAATAACGCCAGCCCCAATACCGAATATGATGGAAAATGCCATTGCAGCGAGGGTTAGTTCAGCCGTTGCCGGGAAATAGCGTTTGATTTCTTCAACTACCGGCTGTTTTGTTTTGAACGAGCGTCCAAAGTCAAGATGTGCGACATCCCACAAGAATTTGGCGTATTGGTGATACAAGGGCTTATCAAGTCCCATCTCTTCTCGAAGTTCGATGAGTGCTTTTTCGGTCGCGCGTTCTCCCAAAACAGCGACGGCGGCATCGCCGGGGATGAGGTGTACCATCAGGAAAACGAGAAGCGATACCGCCAAAAGGGATAAACCGATCGAAAGAAAGCGTTGGAGGAGATATGAGAGCAAGAGTTGAACCTTCCCTGTTTTTTAACGATTCAGTATCTGCATTCTCACTGCGCAGCAAACGCCCGCAGCAACTCAGAAGCAATCGTTAAAAAATTAGAAAAATGGGTTGTGCAATTTCTCCTCACCTACGGTAGTGGAGGGTCCATGCCCCGGAAAGAGTCTAACCGCGTCTGGAAGCGAAAGTAGGTTGTCGCGAACGCTGTCGATTTCATCCTGATAAGAGATGTTGGGCCCCCCAACGGAACCGGCAAAGATCGCATCACCGACAAAAGCCACATCCTGTGCAATAAAACTACATCCACCGGGGGTGTGTCCGGGCGTATTGACGACGCTTACGGTCAGTTCACCGACAACAGTGAGGGCATCACCATGGGCAACCTCACGTAATCTGTTTTCGCTCCGCGGTTTCGGTTCGTTCCTATGGATGTAAGTTTCGCATCCGGTAGCGGTTTGAAGTTTCGGTAACCCGTCGGTATGGTCGCTGTGCGCGTGCGTCAGAAGGATCGCAGCGGGATTCACATTGTGAGCATCCAGTTGTTCCAAGACAAGGTCTGGATGCGCTGCGGTGTCTATAATTGCAGCATCATTGGTTGCTTTGCAAATTAAAAGATAGGCATTGACGGGCCATCCGCCGACAGGTGCGCTGATTGTGATAACCTCAAGATTTGCGTCGCTACGCTGCGGTGGCGTTTCAGGTTCCCACTGTTCTGTCGCGATGTCAAGCAGTTTGGTGCCGTCCAAATTCAGTACTTCTGCGAGACGAAAGACTTGCGTTTCGGTAGGTTTTAAGGTATACTGTTCCATACGCGCAAGTTCTGCCTCTGTAATACCAGCAGCACTTGCAGCTTGACTTTGAGAAAGGTCTTGCCCGCGTCGGGCTTTTCCAATGATGTCACCAAATTCATCTTCGAGTGCATAAGCCATGGTGGTGTTCTCCTTAACTTTTTAGTTTAAGGAACATTGTATCAAAAAATCAGGTATGATGCAATTGAAAATAGGTTGCATTGAAAAGGAGAGATTCTGATGGACATTCCGAAAAATGGATATGAACAAGCGGCAATATCCCTCGCGCCGCTGGAAACTGATATGACGTTAGAAGATTTTCTTGAGAGCGATTTAGAGGGATATGAATATGTGAAAGGAAAGTTAATACCGATGGCACCACCGACAATGGAGCACGGTGAAATCAGTATGAGCCTTAGTTTGCTGTTAGGTGTTCATATTCGTGAAAATGGGTTGGGGCGTTTGTATCCAGCAGATACAGACTTTAAATTGGGGGACCGACTGGTTAAACCGGATGTCGCGTTTGTTTCCACAGCGAGGTTGCCTGAAAACAGGAACCAGGCATCCCCTATAGCACCAGATCTCGCTGTTGAGGTAGTGTCACCATCAGATGTTTTTCGGCGTGTAATTGAAAAGGCGTTCGCTTATCTTGAAGCTGGTACACAGATGGTCTGGATTGTCGAACCCACTTCACAAACGGTACGAGTGTATCGATCTGAAACACCTATCAAGGTGTTAGGGATTAACGACACACTCACGGGTGAAGATGTCGTTGAAGGGTTTTCGTGTCAAGTGGCACAACTTTTTGAATAAGGAGATTTTTATGAAACTTGGTTTAGTTACATATAATATGGCAAAAGATTGGGATGTCCCCACAATCATTGAGAAGTGTGTGGAGACAGGATTTTCAGGCGTGGAATTACGGACAACGCATGCCCACGGCGTTGAGGTCGAACTTTCGGCAAGCGAACGGGTAGCAGTAAAACAACAATTCGCTGATTCTCCGATTGAGATTGCCGGTTTAGGTTCCGCGTTTGATTATCATGCCGTGGATCAGGCAGTGGTTCGTCAGAATATAGAAGGGACGAAAGTATATTCTCAGCTCGCAGCGGATGTCGGGGCACCCGGTGTGAAGGTGCGTCCGAATGGACTCCCTGAAGAAGTGCCTGTTGAAAAGACGTTGGAACAGATTGGATTAGCGTTACGCGAGTGTGGTGAATTCGCTGCGGATCTCGGTGTGCAGATTCGATTGGAAGTACACGGCGGTGGCACCTCTGAACTCCGGCATATCCGTACGATTATTGATGTCGCTGATCACGACAACGTCTATGTCTGCTGGAATTCCAATTTCGGTGAGGTAGAAAACGGTTCCATTCAAAAGAACTTTGATCTCGTGAAAGGCAGAATCGGCTTGGTGCATATCACCGAACTGCATCGACGTGAGTATCCGTGGCGTGAGCTTTTTACACTCTTGAGAGATTCAGGGTATTCGGGGTACACCCTCGCAGAAATCGCCGGAAGTTCCGATCCAGAACGCGTAATGAATTTTTATCGGGCATTGTGGGAAGAACTGTCAAGGTAACAGAAGCGTTCTTGTGATTTGTGTTATCATACTGCCAAAGGAAGTATTCTCTCATGACCAAACACCATAAAGACTTGAAAAGGTCCTTAAAGGGTATTTTGGAAAGGTATTGCATTATTATGCTCGTCGGAGGACTCGCCCTCGTTATCAGTGGTTGCGAACGAGATGACATAACATCGCCAGCGGAAACGATAACATCCCCCTCAGAGAAAAAAACACCGCTCCCGGAGGGAAAAACAGCAATACCGCTCCCAGGGGAAAAACCTCCACTCCCTAAAGGCATGGTCCTCATTCCCGAGGGTGAGTTTCAGATAGGCAGCAACGATAGGGAGGCGGATGATGATGAGCAGCCAGTGCGCACCGTCTATGTAGATGCGTTTTATATGGATGAGACGGAAGTGACGAACGCGCAATTCAAAGAATTTGTGCTTAAAAACCCGCGTTGGCAGAAGAATCGGATTGACGGAAAATTTCACAATGGACGTTACCTCTGGGCCTGGGATGGGAATAACTACCCAAAAGGTAGAGACAAACATCCGGTTACTGGTGTGAGTTGGTATGCGGCGATGGCATACTCGAAGTGGGTAGAAAAGCGTCTGCCGACAGAGGCGGAATGGGAACGCGCCGCGCGTGGGGGCTTAGTCGATAAGACGTATCCGCATGGGAACACGCTAACGCCACGGGATGCAAACTACGGGAACAACATTAAAAATACCACCGCCGTAGGGAGGTATCCTGCGAACGGGTATGGATTGTATGATATGGCGGGTAACGCGAGCGAATGGTGTTTAGATCGATACCATAGTGGACTCTATCTTACATTTCCACAGGAGGGTGTTGCGCGCAATCCGTTGGCGGGCGCGAACACGATTCAGTGGATAGTGGATAACTTCACAAATGTTAATGTTGATGTTTCCCGCGTCCTGCGCGGTGGGCACTGGTTCGACATGGCTCGACTCCCGCGTGTCGCCGATCGCCGCGACTCCAAACCAAAGAGCGCGTTCTGGGTCATCGGTTTTCGTTGTGTGAGGTCTGTCACTGTAACCCCTTAACGGACTTTACCCTTCCCAAAATGTTACACAAGTGTAGCATTCTTTAACGGAATAGGTATTGCCAGTTTTTTTGATGAATGAGGATAGACACCATTGCTCAGATCGCGATTTTACATTTTATCTATAGGGACACTTCTTTTGAGTGCTATAAGTGTCGGCGCAGCACCTGAAACGGTCTGTCTCAGCAATGCTGCATGGACAGTTGACATTGTTCCTCAGTCGCTCGCCGTAGAGACATATCCAGCGGATTCAGAAGTATCCGTGCCGATTTCGTGGGGACAAGCCGGTTTTAGCAATATAACGGAATTCTCTCAAGAAGACAATACTGTCAGCTGGCGGCTGCCAGAACGTTTTCTTACCGTTCGCTTTGAACTGATAGACGATTCGCTATCCGTTGAATTTATTCAGGATAAAAGGACAAATGAGGCATTAAGTTTAACATGGCCCGTTATTGAAGATTTTGAATCTCTCCGTGGATACATTTTACCTTTTTTTGAGGGGAGTTACGTACCGAAAGATGACGTTACATGGTGGGACTTTTTGACCCAACGGGGACCCATAAACACAACCGCAGGTCTCTCAATGCCGTTTTGGGGGTTGCATCTCAACGAACGAACGCTCACCTATATTTTAACCAATCCGTTCAACAACCAAATCCATTTCAATAAGACATTAACTCCTGGATTAGGCATGCAGGTATCGCATACCTTCACACCAAATTGGGAGCAGAAAAGGTATGAGGTGCGTATCACTCTTGATGCAGCATCGCCAGTTGCCCCCGCCAAGCGTTACCGAAAGTGGCTGGAACAGAATGCCGAATTCGTTTCTTTTCATGAAAAGATTCAACGGACGCGTGCCGCGAGGAAGTTACTCGGTGCTGCCCATATCTATTTATGGGGCGGTAAACTTCTTAGCCAGTACGATGTAATGGATTGGAAGACGTTCGCCACAAGACTAAGTGGTGATAGGGGGGTTGCGAGACAGATTTGGACGCAACTGAACACAGAGGCACGAGAAGCAATTCATGAAATCGCGCAGGCGGACTATCCGCCCAAATACAGTTTACGCGTTGTAAGTCGTGCGATAAGTGAGCAACTTGAAAAGCAAAGTTTTTACGAGCCAGCCATTTGGACAGAGATTTCTCCTATGTCGGAGACAAAAGCGTTAATTTCGCGGGATGTATCCACGCTATCACTACCAGATGTTTACCGGCGCAACTGTCTTATACTATATGCAGCGTTTCCCGATATACTGCGACATCCAGATGAATGGGGGGACGGTCTTTCTGTAAAACTACTGGAACAATTTGCCGAAAATGGATTGGATAGACTCTGGCTCGGTGTTGATTCATGGCAAGACGGATTTCGGCATCCAACTGCTGTTGCGAAGGCGAAAGAACTCGATTATTTAATCGGACCGTATGACTCCTATCATAGTATCCATCACCCAGACGAACAGGATACATGGGAAACCGCGCAGTTCGATCTGTCGCTTTATGAGACCGGAGCGATTGTCAATATAGACGGCACAAAGAACCGAGGATTTAAAAAGAAAGGGTATCATTTAAGTCCGCTCGTCGCACAACCTTATGTTGAGGATCGCGTTAACGGTATCGTTGAACAGATGCCATCGGATTTCAATACGTGGTTTATCGACTGTGACGCTTACGGCGAACTCTTCGACGATTATTCAACGTCCCACCCTGCGACGCAGTTAGATGATATGAACGCGCGACTCGCGCGTATGGTGTGGATTCGGGATACGCACAACATGGTCGTCGGTTCGGAAGGCGGTGCTGCCTATTCGGCATCCACAATTCACTTTGCACACGGCATGATGGTTCCCGTTATCGGATGGGGTGATCCAGATATGAAGACGAAAACCTCGCCTTACTATATTGGTGGGTACTGGCCCCCCGAAGGTCCAGCGATTCACATAAAGCAGGTGCCTCTCAAATCGAACTATCTGTATCTCTACTATGATCCGCGTTTTCGCTTACCACTTTACCAGATTGTGTTTCATGATTCAGTGATAACAACAAACCATTGGGGTTCTGGTAGTCTTAAATTTGAGAATGCAATCGGAACGTTGGCACTCTTAGAGTTGCTCTACAATGTACCGCCACTATACCATCTGAATATGGCGGAGTTTTCAAAGCATAAAGCGTGGATAAAGCGGCACTACGCCTTCTTCTCGCCGTTGCATCGGCAAATCGGCGGACAGGCAATGACCGATTTTGAGTGGTTGAGTCATGACAAACAAATTCAACGTACCGAGTTTGGGAATACAGTTGAAATGTACGCTAACTTCGGGATGGATCCATTCAGATATAAAGGCGTGATAATTATGGGACGAAGTGTGGTAGCCAGATGGATGGATACCGGTAAAATTGAAGTGTTTTCTGTAGAGTAATTTAAGTCTCAGGACTATTTAGTTTTATAGTTTGGAAACTTATTTTCAATGCAAATCCTGACTATTGATACGCAGGGAATCTTTGTAGCATAGGAAACCGTTAGCCTGTGCATCAATTAGCGCAACCTAACAGGATACGCTACAAAATAGAAAACTAAATGAACCTGATTTAAGTCTCATTTGTGATTGACAGAGATAGAAAAATGTGATACACTTCTGAAAATTTCTCTACATGGAGGTTTATAGGTAGCAACATGACGGAATTTCCTAACCAAGAAGGACTCAATAGAGCGTTTAACATATATCGAGCTGCCATGCGAAAGTTCATCATTTCGCGCTTAAGACAGATTCCAGGCACAAACGTTGAATCTGTAGTTACTAATTCTTTGGGATATAGACGAGCTAACGAAGTTAAACGTGTTTTGACTCACTCCGATCGAAATATTGAATCTGCAATTGACATTAACGATTTTCCACACCTTGTTCACAAAAACTGGAGCGAAGCCTTTGAAATACAACTCAATGACGACAAAACTTTTCGGAATCAACTTTGGCTGATAGTGGAATGTCGGAATGCCGATTGGGCGCACCCACCTGAAGGGGATGCTGAATCCGAAGGTACTCGAGCACACTTGTTTCTTATTGCTGATGTACTTAGTAAAATTAATGAATCAGATGCGAAACGTGTTAAAGAAATTCGAGAGCAGCTTTTTTCTGATGAAGCTGAAGAACACATCCCAGATGTGTCTGAACAACTGGAAATAGCGAGAGCAGAGAATGCTGAATTTGAGAAACCGCTCAAGGGTAAATCAGAAATTCAAGAACGACGAAAAAAATTCTGGAAGAACTTGTGCGACTATGCAGCTCAAAAGGACACTCCAGTTAGATTTCATAAACCGGGTTCGGAAAATTACTTAAACGTTAGCAGAAATTTGATAGATCTTACTGGCTTTAAGATGCAGGTGTGGTTGGGCACGGACAATAGGGAAATTGCCGTACGCCTTTACATGTCACATCAAAACTTCTACTTGCTTGGGAAACAACGCGAGGAAATTGATAAAGAATTTGGCGAACCTCTTGAATGGGAGGAGTTACCTCAGCGCAAGGAAAGTCGGGTGTCCTTGCATAAGGATATAACTAATCCAATTGACGAAGCAGATTGGCAAAATCAGCACAAATGGATTGTCTCAAAAATTGAAAAGTTCCGCGAAAAGTTCAACGCGGTTTTCTTACCACGACTTCAGGAACCTATAAAAGTAGCCGTAGCAGGAAAAACCGTCGCTGAGGAACGCTTATCAGATATATCAAATCGGTTTGAAGAAGCCGAAGGGCAACAACCCATCCAAAGTACACTGCCATCCAATTTGACTCCAGATGAGAAAATAGTCTTCGACGTTATAGAAGCTCCATCATCGCATATTGACACTATCATTCGGGCGACACAGCTACCGATTAGTCGGGTCTCAAGTCTGCTACTGATGTTGGAACTCAAGGGCATCGTTCAACAATTACCGGGGAAACAATTCGCTAAGGCTAATCAATAACCCAAGTTGCTACTAACAGATTTTGCACACTTCATAAAGGTTTTTCTGCTCTCTCCCTACCCCAGAGGGGTGATATATCTATAGAAAATAGCGTATTGATGCGATTGCACTCCAGCGGAGTGCTATGTGTATAAAAAGGTGGCAACCATAAGTGTCAATTTTAGAGCAAATAACCGTTGTGGTCCCAGGTCCGGTAGGTGCTGTTTTCAACTGCGCCGGATTTCACCCACAACCCTTGAATACTTCAGAACCCTCTTTAGTCCCGTAGGGACGGTATCTGTGTAGAAAAACGGTCGCGCCCCCGATCAAGCCCCGTAGGGGCGGCATTTGCAAAGATGTCGTCCCAAAATACCGTGAAAAACCCCTAAATTGACACCTATGGTGCGGTCTCCTAACCGAACCTACCGGGTCTGGGGCCGCGGCGGCTATTTTTTCTAAAATTGACACTTATGGTTGCCACCTTTTTATACACCATAGGTGTCAATTTAGGGGTTTTGATAACGTTTTAGCAAGTGTAGATATAAACATGCTGAAGAAACACCCAAGCAAAAACCCCTTACAGGGCTGAATACTTCTTTGAAACGCATTTCTATAAAAATAATGAAGAAACACCCAAGCAAATAAACCTTACAGGACTAAAGAGGTTTTTGAAGTCTTTAAGGTTTTCGCATAGTATCCGGTTCGGTTAGGAAACCGAACCTACCGGGCCTGGAGAAAATCAGGAATTACCGAAATATTTTCTTAAACTTCATCAAACCGAACCTACCGGACCTGGGTCTGAGACGGTTATGTTTTCTAAAATTGACGCTTATAGTGTGTAGTAACTATAGATATAGAAGATATAGATTATAAAGGTTCTCTACATACATTGGAAGCAATAATGGCATGTGAAATATTAAAGCAGAAAATTCATGATACGCTCAGGGGTGGATACTTTAGCGATGCAAAAGATTTTGTGGATGTTTCTGATGGTTCCGCAGATCATGTCCATATTGTCATTGTTAGCCGAAAATTCAATGGACACACCATGGGAGACAGAAGTGATATCATTTGGGGTGAATTGGTAAAGAATCTTTCTCAAGAGGAATGGGGACATGTATTCCTTTCTATTGGCGTGCCGCCTGAAGAGGTCATTCTCCAATAATTGAGGTAGAGGTATAATGCGTGAAGTGTTAAAGCAGAAAATTCACTCTTTGCTTAAAACAGGCTACTTCAGCGATACGAAAGATTTCGTTGATGTTTCTGATGGAGCCGCCGATTTCATCCACGTTGTGGTTGTCAGTCGAAAATTTAATGGATACACGATGATGGACAGAGGTGATATTATCTGGGATGAACTCTTAAAACATCTTTCAGATGAGGAATGGGGACACGTTTCTTTATTGATTGGTGCAACACCTGAAGAGGTCCAACTCTGGTAAGTAGAGGCTAACAGATGGCATCCGAAACACTAAAACAAAAAATTCACGATATTCTCAAAGCAGGCTCTTTCCCCGATCCAGACTACTTCGTTGATGTTTTCGACGATGACGACGAACACATCCGCATCCTTGTCATCAGCCGTAAGTTCGACATCTACAAATATAAACGCTCAGAACGCGAGGACAGGGTCTGGGCAGATATTGTCCAGGTGTTATCCGAGGACGAACTGGAGTATATTTCTCGTATCGTCGCTGTAAACCCAGAGGAAATTAAGATATATACCTGAGACTATGCAACCTTCCCCTATAGCATCTGCGTTTCCTGAACTTCGCTGGAGGTGAGAACCATGTTCATAAAGACAGTCAAAGCCAGCCCTCGATTTCTCGGAATTCTGTTTGTTAGGATTTTGGCGGGAGTGGTAGTGGGGCACTTGTGGGTTGTCGCTGTGGCACTTATTTTTCATCACACAGGTGAGAACATAGTATCTCAACACGCTGAAATAGGTCCCCATCGCGGTCTTTATGACTATTTTGATTCAAGATACGACATAGGTCCTATTTTTCGTATTGTCGCTTGGGTCGCATGTATAGGAAACTTGGGGTGTATGTTTCTTGGTATTCTCTGGGGTTTTTCTCAAGGGAAATTGGATTTGCGGAGGTGGATAAGGAAGCGGTATGCTTAAACAGCAGTACTATCTTTGAAAGGAAGTTATGAATCATATTGAATTTTATCAAGCGAAATTAAACCACGAAACGGATTCTTGGGATCTTTATGAAGCACTCAATAACGGGGAACCTATCGTTGTTATAGATGCCCGTTCCGCAGAGGCTTATGCGCTTGAACACATACCAACATCAATAAATATCCCGCATCGAACAATGTCTGAGGTAACCACAAGCGAACTCGACAAATCAAAATTATATGTGACATACTGTGATGGTATTGGCTGTAATGCTTCTACAAAAGGTGCCTTGAATATGGCGAAGTTGGGGTTTCAGGTGAAAGAGTTGATGGGTGGCTTAGATTGGTGGAAACGTGATGGCTATGAAACCAAAGGTAAACAAGGCGTTCCGGGGACTGAGGTTGTGTGTGGATGCTAAATACGGTCGTAGAAAATTTAATTTGCAATTGCGAACCGGATAGGGTATAATTAAATTACCATTCCCCCATAGCTCAGTCGGTAGAGCAGATGGCTGTTAACCATCGTGTCGGCGGTTCGAGTCCGTCTGGGGGAGTTTTGAATTTTGCTGGCGGGCTTTGGTGGTCAAGGTTCGTCAGCAAATTTTTTTAATCTGTTCTTGTCCAAATTCGTGCCGTTTCTCCAATGGAGGTCAATATGCCTAAGAAATTTACCGATGCACAGCTTGATGAGCTCTTAGCGAAAGGCTACTTAATTGTACCCGACTACTATTCAGGTGAACAACTGGCGGAGATGCAAGCTGCCCAACGCCGTGTACTCCCGACATGGGAAGAAGTTAAGGATGATCCACCCCCCGGTAGAGCAACTTTGACCGAATTCCCGCCCGCTGAAATGGCTTTATTACGTGCGACCGTGGACCACCATGCATGGGAATTCGCACGTAAATTTCTGAAAACGGAGCATATTCACTTCCGTGCTGGGTGTATGATTGCACGCTATCCCGGATTTAAAGGTCCAGGTGTCGGTAGCGATCCGAGCAATTTACACATTGATAACGGTAACAACTCGCTGCTCCCACAGTCGGAGAGTGCTCGTGAATTCGGGCAAATCGGTTTTTGGGTACACCTTGAGGATGTTGACGAAGATCAGGCACCGCTTAGACTACTTGCCAAGGAACACGGAGGAGATACCTCTAAATACGAGCCCCTCGTTTGTAAAGGCGGAACCGTCTGTATTTTTAACAACTATACATTGCATTCAGCGAGCGATTATCTGCGGGAAGATGGACAACGCTTCACGTGGGGATTCGGTTTAGGACGGGCAGACCACTATTGGGAAGGTTTTCGACACTACACAGACAAAGGTCGAAATCCAACGTTCTCGAAATTCATCGGCACACTGACAGCGACAGAGCGTGAAGTATTTCGGTTTCCATCTGCCGGGCATCCCTACTACACGCCACAGACACTTGAGGCGTTAGAAGAACAGTACCCGGGTTGGAACGCCCGCGGAGAATATTGAATAAAGCGCGTTAAAAAGTGGTTTTTCGGAGCGGTTCGGACATCAACCATCCGATGACGTTGACAATATCGTCCTGCCGTTCCTGTAGCATTATTTCAATGAGTGCCGGTTTTTCAGCAGCAAGCGCGTCCCGTAAAGTGTCCTTGAAATCACCCAAATTCTCAACCCGCTTGGTGTATGCCCCGAAAGAGTTTGCGAATTCAACGAAATCGGGATTGAGCAGATCGGTATCAATCGTACGTCCCTCACACCCCTTCTGTTGAGATCCCTTAATCGCCGACAGCGCGCCGTCATTCACCACGATCGCCACGACGTTAATGCCGTATTTCATAGCGGTTGCCATCTCCACAGCCCCCATCAGAAACCCACCATCGCCACTGAAGCAGATAACTGGTCGATCAGGATGTGCGACTTTGGCACCGATGGCTGCAGGATACGCGTGCCCTAACGCCACACCGATATTCGGATAGAGGAAGGTTCTCGGATCGTAGATAGGAAACTCGGCAAAGGAAGCGTAACCGAGCGCGTGGACATCAATCGCGTAGATAGTGTCTCGTGGAAGCACGTCTTGCAATTCGTGAATAATTGGCAAAGGCGGTTGGGCATCAAACGCTGTTCGGAGTTCTGCCAACGTCTCGTTCCATCCGTTTTCACCGGGAGCAACATCCTCAATTAGTGCTTGCAAGGTCAGTTTCAGGTCACCGACGACACCCACGTCACACGGGTATTCAAGCCCAATCTCGTCCGCGTCCTCATCAATTTGGATGAAGGGTTGTGGTAACTCCAGACTCCAATTTCGGGTATCAATGGAGGTAAAGCGCGGTCCGATACCAATTAGACAGTCAGCACTTTGCAGTGCCTCGCGTCCGAGATAGCCGTAGCAAATTTGGAGTGCTAACGGATGATCCTCCGACAAAACGCCTTTTCCGTTGCGGGTGACGATAACTGGTGCGTTTAGTTTTTCAGCAAGGAGACGTAACTCATTTTGGGCGTTTGAGTGGAAAACAGCAGAACCTGCAAAAATCAGGGGCATCTTCGCATTACGGATTGTCTCAACGGCGGTACTGAGATCAGCATCATCAGGTGGCGGTAGTTCGGCACGTTCTACACGTGGTGGAATCCGAACATCCCCGTCTCCTGTAACAACATCCATTGGGAATTCCAACATTGTCGGTCCCGGTCTCCCGTTGCGCATCGCTTTAAAGGCATTTTCTACAACGACGGGAATCTCAGGGACAGTGTGGGCGATAGCACAGTATTTGGTAATCGATTCAAAGAACCGCATCTGATCCAAACCGTGGAACATTTTACTGGGGTGTTTACTATAGAGACTGGAATCGCTCTGTCCGGTAATCAGTAGAACGGGTGCACAATCGGTGAACGCTTCTAAAATCCCTGTAGAGGCATTACTGGCACCGGGACCCGGCACAGTGATAGCCACACCGACCTCTCCCGTTGCGCGGGCGAACCCGTCTGCCATCTGTGTCGCCGCATACTCGTGCCGGACGAGATAGTGGTCAATCGTGCCTTTCCCGCGTCGCAGCAAAGCATCATAAATCTGAATATTTTGGGTACCGGGCATCCCGAAAACTGCTGAGACACCTTGTGCTTTCAAGCATTCAATGAGAATATCTCCGCCTTTCACGTATCAGTCTCCTTTGTGTTTGCTGAGAAAATTTTCCAACCACGCATCAGGATCGTATCCCAGTCGGCGTAGTGATTGACAGCCGATCCGTTTTAGAAAATTTGGGATGAGGTTAAAGAGCTTAAGTCGCCAAGTCATAATCGGTAACACCATTTCTACTTGCAGAGTTCCTATAACCGATCGTTTTCAGAGATCCATCCACTTGCTTGCAAGGATTAGAGGGTATCACTTGAGAACGTTTCCGCCAATAGTATTATCATGGCAATCACAAAAATCACAGTTCAAATCCCGCCTACAAGATAGCGTTGCCAGTGGTTTTATCAAAGAAATGCATTCGCTCAGGAACAAATGTGACGTAGAGGTGCTGTCCGATTTCCGCTTCAAAGTTGGGGGCTGTGGACGCTTTAAGTATCGCATGTGTACCTGAGGTATCTGTTCCGAGAGTTATCTCAACGATTGTCTCTGCACCGAGCGGTTCAGCACTATAAATTTCAGCCTGAAATGCATTCGGGATTGACTGATGGCTAACAACGATGTCTTCAGGGTGCACACCAAAGACAAGATCCCTTTCTGAGTCTCTATCGTTTAGCATTTTAGAAATCCTTGTGTCCTGAATTGTTACCGAATTGTCCGTTCCAAGATCGTGTGCTAATCTCAACTGAAGCTCACCGTTGGTCCTGGAGATGTCGCACGGAATGCAATTCATACTCGGATTTCCGACAAAACCGGCGACAAATAGGTTTTCGGGATGATTATAGATTTCGGCAGGTGTTCCGAGTTGTTGGATTTTGCCCGCTTCAAGGACAGCGATCCGGTCCGCCATCGACATCGCTTCGGTTTGATCGTGCGTCACATAGAAAGTCGTTGTACCGAGCTCCTGTTGCCGCCAACGAATTTCCGAACGCATTTCCGCCCGGAGTTTTGCATCGAGATTAGAAATCGGTTCATCCATGAGGAATACTTGAGGGCGCCGCACCATTGCGCGTCCGAGTCCGACCCGTTGTGTTTCACCACCGCTCAACTGGTTCGGTGTGCGCATGAGTAAATGTTCGATATGAAGCATCTGTGCAATATCTCTGACACGCCGATCGATTTCCTCTGCCGAGAGTTTTCTCGGATGCAGTGGGAACGCCATGTTCTCGTAAACGCTCAGGTGCGGGTAGAGGATATGCGATTGGAAAACGAAAGCGACATCACGTTCTGCGGGAGTTTTGTCGTTGACACTCACGTCGTCGAGATAGATTGTGCCTTCCTCGGGTTTGTCCAAACCTGCGATACACCGAAGTGTCGTCGTTTTTCCAGCACCTGTCTGACCGAGGAGCACGAAAAACTCCTGATCTTGGATATCGAGCGTGATGTCGTCAAGCGCGATTAGGTCGCCGAACCGCTTTGTAATGTTTTCGAGTCGGACTGTTGCCATACAATTCTACAATTCTGTGTTGTGGATATTGCTAAAGTATAACACAAATAGTGCTCAGGGGTCAACAAGAATTCTCTGATGAAAAAATAATTCGGTAATATTGTGACTTGTGTTATCATACTGCCAAAGGAGGTATTCTCTCATGACAAAACACCATAAAGACTTGAAAATGTCCTTAAAGAATATTTTGGAAAGGTATTGCCTCATTATGCTCGTCGGGGGGCTCGCCCTCGCTATCAGCGGTTGCGAACGAGATGACATAACACTTCCATCGGAAACAACAACATCGCCCCCAGAGAAAAAAACACAGCCCTCAGAGGGAAAAACAACAACACCGCCCCCAGAGAAAAAAATACCGCTCCCTAAAGGCATGGTGCTCATCCCCGCAGGCGAGTTTCAGATAGGCAGCAACGATGCGGAGGCAGATGATGATGAGCAGCCTATGCGCACCGTCTACGTAGATGCGTTCTATATGGACGAAACAGAAGTGACGAACGCGCAATTCAAAGAATTTGTGCTTGAAAACCCGCGTTGGCAGAAGAATCGGATTGACGGAAAATTTCACAATGGGCGTTATCTCTGGGACTGGAACGGGAATAACTACCCAAAAGGTACAGACAAACATCCGGTTGTTAATGTGAGTTGGTATGCGGCGATGGCATACTCGAAGTGGGCAGGAAAGCGTCTGCCGACAGAGGCAGAATGGGAACGCGCCGCGCGCGGGGGCTTAGTCGATAAGAAGTATCCGCATGGGAACACGCTAACGCCGCGGGATGCGAACTACGGCAACAACGTTAAAGATACCACTGCCGTAGGGAGGTATCCTGCGAACGGATATGGATTGTATGATATGGCAGGTAACGTGAGCGAATGGTGTTTAGATGCATACCATAGTGGACTCTATTCTACATTTCCACAAGAGCGGGTTGCGCGTAATCCGTTGGCGGGTGCGAACACGATTCAGTGGATAGTGGATAACTTCACAAATGTTAATGTTAATGTTTCCCGCGTCCGGCGCGGTGGGAACTGGTTCGATACAGCTCGACTTCCGCGTGTCGCCGATCGCCGCGACTCCAAACCAAAGAGCGCGTTCCACGTCATCGGTTTTCGTTGTGTGAGGTCTGTAACTGTAACCCCTTAACAGACTTCACCCTTCCAAAAATGTTACACGAGTGTAACATTTTGAGCGGATAAGTGTTGCCTGTTTTTCCCGTGCGAAGGCATCTGTCACTCCGACGGCGAAATGTTACCCCCAAACTTTTTGACAAAATATTTACACCCCTTTCTGACCGCTCCCGCCCGAATGTACGTTAGGGAAAAAAATAGGTGCAATTCGACAGTGTATCGGGTATAATTACAATAAAACTTGGAATTACCTACACACCAACGCAAGGGCGAGGATACCAGCAGAAACACCCAAGCAAAACTCCCTCGCCAGCGACGGTGAGGCTTTTGTTCCCTGATAAACTGTAAACTTATTTTCGGATTTTACTCTAAAGCGTAACTTGCACGTTTTTTCGATTGTGAGCCAAAAAGTACACCTATAAATTGGAGAAAAGGATGCTGGATCGCCCAGAGACAGAGCAGAGCACACATAGAAGTCTGTCTTTAATGGATAAAATTAAACGACAATACGATTTAACGCCATCAATCACACTGATTTTCGGGCTGACAGCGTTGTTCTTTGTCGTCTTCCTCATATATCCACTCCTCTATGTTTTCAAAGAAGCGTTCTGGATTGAAAATAAATTCAATCTTACATACTTCAAACTGATGGTGACCGATCCGAACATCCGAGAACTGGTTATCAATAGTCTCGAAATCGGTGTGATGGTCACGATAATGACGAGTATTGTTAGCTTGCCACTCGCGTATTTTTTGACACGGTACCGGTATCCCGGACGCGATATGTTGCGCGCTATCATCTTAATTCCGATGATTATGCCACCTTTCGTAGGCGCAATTGGAATGCAGCAGTTTTTCGGGTTGTTCGGAAGCGTGAATATGCTTCTCGTGAAACTCAATCTAATTGATATATCCGAAACCATAGACTGGTTCGGTGGCGGGTTCTGGGGTGTGGTGATGTTGTCAACGCTGCACCTATATCCGATAATGTATCTCAACATTGTTGCTGCGCTTGCAAACGTCGATCCGAGTTTAGAAGAAGCCGCAGAGAATATGGGGGCATCTCGGTTTCAAGTTTTCCGTCAAATAACATTGCCGTTGATGATGCCGGGTTATTTCGCTGGAGCGATTCTCGTCTTTATCTGGGCATTTACGGATCTCGGCACGCCTCTAATCTTTAATTACAACGAAGTCGTTGCGGTGCGAATCTTCCGACAAGTAACGGAAGCGAATCAGAACCCGATGGGGTACGCCCTTGTTGTGCTAATCATCGTCCTGACGGCACTCGCCTTTTATGTTTCTAAGCGGTGGACGGGCAGTAGACACTATGAAATGCTTGGCAGAGGACATGTGACTTCACGCGAAGTAGATACAAAATGGGCGATGCGTGGTATTATCTACCTCTTTATCGGTGGACTGACGTTTACGGCGTTGTTACCCCATATTAGTGTGATTCTGATCTCCTTAACCCCGGATGCAAGCCAGTGGCGATTGAGTGTGCTACCGCAATCTTTGACCTTTGCGCATTATATTGAAACCTTCACACATTCCGATACGCTGCCGAGTATCCTCAACAGCCTAAAATACAGTGTTTTCAGTACACTATTGGCACTTTTGGTAGGTGTCGTGGTGTCGTATCTACTCACTCGCAAACGTCTTCCGTTTCAAAATCTGTTGGATGCAATCGCGATGTTACCCTTAGCATTACCGGGGGTAGCGATAGCATTCGGATACATGGGCAGTTTCGCAGATACGACGCTTTTACTGAAACATCTTCCAGAAACGCTCATCAATGTGATTGATCCGAGAAAGAATCCGACGTTCCTGTTAATTATCAGCTATGCAGTGCGGCGGTTACCGTATATGCTACGTTCCATCTACGCAGGACTTCAGCAGACGAGCGTGTCGTACGAAGAGGCATCACAAAACGTGGGCGCAACACCGATCAGAACCTTGTATAAGATTACCTTGCCCTTGGTCATCGCGAATATCCTCGCCGGTGCGATTCTCGTGTTCTCATTCTCCATGTTGGAAGTGAGTGATAGCTTAATCTTGGCAATGCAGGATAAGTACTACCCAATTACAAAAGCGATTTGGGCACTCTCCCAACGTCCCGATCACGGCGCATATACAGCAAGTGCATTAGGTGTGGTGGGGATGTTGATTTTAATCGCGTGTTTGCTCGGTGCGGGACGTGTACTTGGTGGAAAGTTAGGAGAAATTTTCCGCATTTAGTAGTCGTGTGGAAAAGGGCAAAACAGTTTTCAGACATATTCAAGCCGCTGGTAGGAGATATAATGGACATTTTGCATAGCATTCGTGATGCATTAGTGGAAGCACAAGAGGTTCTCAATCGGTTTATCCAAAACCCTGAGAACATCGCAACCATCGCGGAAACAGCGGAGATGATGCGAGACGTTTTTGAACGGGAGGGGAGAATCTTCACCTGCGGAAACGGTGGGAGTTTGTGCGATGCCGTCCATTTTGCTGAAGAATGCACAGGCAAATTCCGCAGTGATAGAAAGCCGCTTTCGGCAATTGCACTCGGCGACGCGGGACATATCACCTGCACAGCAAACGATTTCGGGTTTGCAGAGATCTTCGCGCGTCCACTCTTGGCACTCGGTCATCCCGGTGACTTGCTTATCGTTCTCTCGACCAGCGGAAACTCTGAAAATGTTGTGCGTGCTGCGGTGGCGGCGAAATCACGGGGGATGCAGGTGTTTGGGCTGCTCGGTGGGGATGGTGGAGACCTTAAGCAACACTGCAATATTTGTCTAATCGCACCCGGAAACACCGCAGATCGGATTCAGGAAATCCATATAAAGGTATTGCACATCTTGATAGAGCATATTGAGCGGTTGATGTTCCCAGAGAATTATTGACAGTAACACCGTTCTTTGATACGGTTTTGTGAAGATTTCTTTAGGGTTTGCAACTTAACAGCGGAGGGCAATTTATGGAAACATCGGAAAAAAATAAGGTATATTGGCGGAAAAACCTGCAATATCTCGCTATTTTATTGGGAATTTGGTTTATCACCTCGTATTTATGCTCAATTGTATTTGTTGATCAACTGGACAAAATCCAAATCAGAGGCTATCGTCTCGGTTTTTATTTTGCGCAACAGGCATCCATCTGGATTTTCGTTGAACTTATTTTTGTTTACGCATGGTTGATGAACCGTCTGGAGAAGAAATATACACAACAGGAAGATGAGGAGGGCGCAGAACAATCATGAACGTACAAGCATGGACATTTGTGATGGTGGGCCTCTCCTTCGCGTTGTATATCGGTGTGGCACTCTGGTCCAAAGCGCGTTCGACAGGGGATTTCTATGTCGCAGGAAGCAATGTGCATCCAGTTGTCAACGGGATGGCGACAGCGGCGGATTGGATGAGCGCGGCATCCTTCATCGCAATGGCAGGGATGATCTCCTTCATGGGACGTGATGGCTCTGTCTATCTGCTCGGATGGACAGGTGGCTACGTGCTACTCGCGTTGTTACTAGCACCCTACCTCCGTAAGTTCGGTAAGTACACAGTCCCCGATTTCGTTGGTGACCGCTATTATTCGCAATTGGCTCGGATTGTTGCCGTGGTGTGTGCGATTTTTGTCTCCTTTACTTACGTAGCCGGACAGATGCGCGGTGTCGGCATTGTCTTTTCTCGGTTTCTGAATGTCAATGTTGAAACCGGCGTACTTATCGGTATGGGAATTGTGTTCTTTTACGCCGTTCTTGGGGGTATGAAGGGCATTACGTATACACAAGTTGCGCAGTACTGCGTGTTGATTTTCGCATATCTCGTACCTGCAATTTTTATCTCTATCCTCATTACAGGCAACGCTATCCCTCAGCTGGGATTAATGGGAAAGGTAGCAGATGGTTCAGGGCTATATCTCTTAGATCGACTCAACGGTTTGAACGAAGAATTGGGGTTTCACCTATATACGGGTGGTAGTAAAGCCACCATTGATGTCTTTTTTATCACGGCGGCGTTGATGTTGGGGACAGCAGGACTCCCGCACGTGATTATCCGCTTCTATACGGTGCGAAAAGCCTCGGAAGCACGGATCTCTGCTGGATGGGCGTTGCTGTTCATCGCGATTCTCTATACCACCGCCCCAGCAGTCGCTGTGTTTGCCCGGACAAATCTCCTCAAAACTGTTAGATATGAACAGAACGGTGAATTGAAAGATGTGAGATATGAAGATGTGCCGACGTGGTTTAAAAATTGGGAAGCAACGGGGTTAATTGAGTTCAAAGATTTGAACGGTGATGGTGCTATTCAGTACCGAGGACCGAAATCTGATGTCGAGAATGAACTCACAATTGATCGGGACATCATGGTATTGGCGAACCCTGAGATTGCGAAACTTCCGAACTGGGTTGTCGGGTTGGTTGCTGCTGGTGGTTTGGCAGCGGCACTTTCAACAGCGGCAGGCTTGCTGTTAGTGATTTCCACCGCGGTCGCGCATGATCTCCTCAAGGGGGCAATTATACCAACGCTACAGGAGAAGCAGGAGTTGGTTGCCGCACGCATCGCTGCAGGTGTCGCCGTCTGTATCGCTGGATATTTCGGTATAAACCCACCGGACTTTGTAGCCCCGGTCGTAGCGTTCGCTTTTGGACTTGCGGCGAGTTCATTCTTCCCTGCGATTGTTATGGGCATCTTTTCCAAACGCATGAACAAGGAAGGCGCCATCAGCGGTATGATTGTCGGTATCACCTTTACAGCAGCGTATATCATCTATTTCAAATTTATCAGTCCGGAACTCAACATATCGGAGCACTGGTTATGGGGCATTTCGCCTGAAGGGATCGGAACCCTTGGCATGGTGCTAAACTTCATAGTGTCTATCGGGATGGCTGCTCTAACCCCACCACCGCCAGCTGACGTGCAAGCACTCGTTGAGGACATTCGGGTGCCTTAAAAAACGGAGGTTTTCAATGAACGCAAAATTTTCATGGCGAAGTAGGAGATGCCATATAAAAGCGACTTCCAAAATTTGCGGTGTGATGCTACTACTGGTGATGGCTGGCGTTGCGAATGCTGCGGAAGTGGAAGATTTCATGCCGAAAGAGAGTATTCTTTATCTGAAACTCCAAGATATAGATGAAGTCTACGGCGAAATTGAGATTTCGGAAAATTGGGAAAAAGCACTTGCACTATTACCAGACGTGCCGGACTGGCAGGAGATGCAGCAAGGACTTTCTATGTTCCAAGCAATGCTGGGAACTGACCTGCTGGGTCTCATAGAGACGGTGGGTTACCGAACGGCATTAGCAATATGGCTGGAGGGAGCAAACAGTTCGGAAATCGAAACTGGTGTCGTGATACATTCGGGCGGAAATCTGGACAAACTCCAGCAGTTGACCAAAATTGTGGAAGGACTCCTTGGGATGGGTGGCGAAAATACTCTACGCTTGAATGCGGGTGTGTACCAGCGCGTTCGCTACAACGCGATAGAAATCCCCGGTGGTATTGCTAAATATGGGTTCGTAGATGATTTCCTTGTGATCGGTACGGGCGAGGGAAGTTTTGAAAGATTGATGGATACCTACCGGACGGACATGCCTTCTATTCAGGAGAACAAAGAATTTGACAGGGCATTGGAAGAAACGGGATCAGGGGAAGTTGTCGTCTATGCGAACGTTCCACCTATTTTGTCTGTGATGAAGAATAACATAGAGGAATCGCTCGGAACGCGCCTCGCTATTTTTCAATCTGTATTTGGACGGCTCAATTTGCTGGAGACCGGTCCCTTCCTTCAAGTCGCTGCGCAATTCAATCCTGACTTGCCTGAAAACGAGATAGGTCTGTTTTTAAGAGAGGGACAAAAACTCGAAACCCTAAACGCATTATCCGTTGAAGACGATCTGTTTGTCACTGTAGCACCCAAAATTGTGGGGAGTATGTGGGAGTTTGTTCCCACTGATGACGCTGCCGAAGGAATCTCTTTTTTAGAGGGAATGTTGAATCTCAATCTGGAAGAAGATATTATGGTTGGGTTGACGGGTGAACTCGCTTTGTCCGTGCCTGACTTCACACGTTTTGATCCAGAAGCCTTGAGCGGCTTTCAGTTTGCGTTTGATGGCGCAATTACGCTTGATGCCGGTGATGTGGAGACCGATGGTGGCATTATTTTCAATCCCAAACACCGGATGAAGTGGAATCAGGTTGGCAACAGCATTTCTAACCTACAAAATGCCTCTGTTTCTCAAACGAATTACAAGGGTGAGACGGTGTCAGAGGTTTCCTCAAATATTTTTCATAGTGAAGTAGATGGACTGTTTCTTATCGGTTTCTCAGAAGAGCAGGTGTACGCGCTCATTGATGGAATAAAAGAAAAAAAGAAGCCACCCTACTTAAAGCAGGTTCCAAAAACACCTACAGCGTTTGCCCAACTGAACTTAGCACGGGTTCTGGAGACCCAAAACGGATCGCCACCAACTGACAAGCTACTTGTCGATTCTGAAGAGATGGCACTCCTGCTCGCTTGGCTTTCTATCGAAGGTGATGCAGCTTTGTTGGAAGTAACACTGTCGAAAAAAGAAACACCCATTGAAATGATAGCAAAACTGGTTCCATTTTTTCTTTGGAATATGGATGTAGAGTGGGAATAGCCTAATTAGGCGCAACCGCTTGAGGAGAAAACAACAGTGATTCAGAAAAGATTTGGACAGAATGCAAACATGAAACGATGGTTTTGGATGATAACAATTGCCGTTGTTTTGTTATTCAGTTTCGGAATGAGTCGAGTGCTTCAGTTTCAAGAGGCGACTGCAGAGTCACAAGAGGATGACTTATCCGAACTGGCTGCGGAACTTGACGCGCTCAAAGCAGAACATAAAAGGATACAGGCGAAGTGGCAGTCGGAATTGCTTGCCCAAGTCGTTCCAACCTTAGGGGACGAGTCTAATGCCGTAAAACGCCAATTTGTGGATTTCCTTGAAGAACTTGGAAGTCCCGGCACCCCTGCCCTTGTTGCGATGCTCCAAGACCCGTCTAAACAGGTACGTAAGAAGGCGGTTGACAAGTTGGGCAAAATCGGTGAAGATGAGCGGAAAGCAGGCAAAAATTATGATGCCGCTGCAATCGGATTGGCAATGGCACTTAAAGATACTTCTGATGATGTTTTTCGTGAAGCAATCGCAGAATTGGGTGACGTTCGTCCGACATCTGCGGAATCAATTGCTGTCGTTATACCAGCACTCATCGCTGTACAAACGAAAGGCTCATCAAGCGCGCGCGACGATGTTCTTGAGGTCTTAGGACAGATCGGCGAAAACCTCGCAAAAAGTGGGCAATCCACCGACACAATCCGAGACGCTCTAATTCTTGGTCTAAATGATAATTCGACAAAAGTCCGAACCAATGCGATAGAGGAGTTGTCTGACATACGAGCCGCGTCCACTGAAACGTTCACGGCGTTGATAGGTGTGTTGTCAGACAAATCTAAATCCGTCCGGGCACGCGCCGAAGACGTGTTGATTAAATTGGGTAAAGGTGCTGCTGCAACTGTCGCACCGATGTTGGCGGATGCGCTTACGAGCAGTGAATCAGCCGTAACGCGTGGACATATTGTTGATGTGCTTGGCGCAATCGGTGAAGAACTCATAGAGAACGGAGATTCTGGTGAGATGGTCCTTAAACCGCTCCTTGTCGCATTAGAAGATAGTGTTGATGATGTCCGACGCAACGCCGCTGATGAATTGGGCGAAATGCGTGCAACGTCGCCTGACGTGCGGGCTGCATTGACGCACGCGCTCAACGATAGTTCCAAAGCCGTTCGCAATGCAGCGAAAAAGGCGATTCGACGGATAGAGGCGGTTGAATAAGTGAGCAATATTGAGAAACGAATTTTAGGTTTTTGAGGATGGATGGAAGGGAAGGAAGACTGGAAGAAACAGCGTCCCGTCTCTCTTCCATCCTTCCAATCTTCCAACGGATATGGAAATTAAAAATATAAATTTAATATTGAAACTTGCTTAGAAGGGTAAATGCCTACACAGTACGTGCCTGCAATATGTCTCTCAAAATGGGAATTGTAGCCAGTTCGTTAAACTTATTTCCAACCTTTGCGTCTTAATTATCAACAGTAGACACCCACAGATAGATTTAATAAAGAAAAATAAAATAGAGGCTACTCCTCGCGTGAAGGACAGAATTCCGCGATAGGTAGAGCATTTACACCATGCAACAGACACTGAATACGGCTTCACTCGTCGAGGTGATGCGACAGGCATCTCTCATTTCGGAACAGGACTATACGGACATCATCGCAGAAATAGAACAAACCGGAGCGTCAGAGGCAGCTGTGCTTTCTAAACACGGCGTATCATCTGATGTTCTCGCGCTCGCTACAAAGAGCGTTGAATACGGAACACCCTTCATCCAATTAGAGGATGTTGCGCCTGAACCTGACGTACTTGAAAAGGTTTCACCGGGGTTCGCATACCGAAATAAAATCGTACCTATTGCGTTGACAGACGATCAACTGACCATCGCAATGGTAGATGTTCAGGATGTCATTCTCATTGACGAGATTGAACTCATCACAGGCTACCAAATTACGCCTGTCCTTGCAGATGAGGGAAATATTGATGAGGCAATCGTTCGTCTCTATGGACGCACTGCTGAGAGTTTGCTCAGTGCTGGTATCAAGGGACCCGTCGGCGCAACTGCCACGCTTGAACGCGAGACGATTGAAGACTTCGGAATTGATGAGAAGGATCTCAGCCAAGATCCGACGGTTATACACGCCGTTGACCAGATGATTATTGACGCCGTCCGGATGGGAGCAAGTGATATTCACATTGAACCCTATCCGACCCAATTGAAAATCCGGTTCCGCGTTGATGGTGTATTAGAAGACCAACCGCAACCCCCTGCCTATCTCCAATCCGCAATCACTTCCCGAATCAAAATCATGGCGGGGATGGATGTCGCAGAACGGCGCCGTCCGCAAGATGGCAAAATCAGTAGGCAGATTGCCAGCGTCGGCAATCGGCAAATAGACCTCCGTGTTTCCACTGTACCGACGGTCGCAACGCTCCATGGCGAAAGCGTTGTGCTCCGTATCCTCGACCGACAGTCTATTGAATTTGGACTCACAGAACTCGGATTAACCGAGGACAACCTCCAACTCTTTGAACGCATGATTCGTAAACCGCACGGTATCATCCTTGCAACCGGACCTACCGGTAGTGGGAAGACCACGTCGCTTTACGCCTGTTTGAAAGAGATTAACTCGCCGGATGTCAAAATCATCACGCTCGAGGATCCAGTGGAGTATGAATTAGAGGGCATCAACCAGATCCAGGTCAATTCAGATATAGGCTTTACCTTCGCTCAGGGACTCCGCCATATCCTGCGGCAGGACCCAGATAAGGTATTGGTCGGTGAGATTCGTGACTACGAGACCGCGGAGATGGCAATTCATACCTCACTTACGGGACACCTTGTCTTTAGCACACTTCACACAAACGATGCTCCCGGCGCAATCACGCGACTTATTGATATGAACGTTGAACCCTATCTCGTTGCCTCCACGGTAGAGGGTGTCATCGCCCAAAGACTTGCTCGCCGTGTCTGCAGGGCGTGTTGTGAGATGCATTCCCCTGACATGCACGAACTGGAGGGACTTATGGGTAATGGCAACAGCACCGCCATCCCTTACGATCTGAAAATTCCGCGCGCAGTCGGATGTAAGGAGTGCCGTGGGAGAGGTTACAAAGGTAGAATCGGTATCTTTGAAGTTTTGTTCATGACTGATGAGATTCGCTCTGTGGCACTCAAGCAGGCATCGACGAGTGAGATTCGTCGTCTCGCTGTCCAGATGGGCATGAAAGGTTTACGTGAAGATGGTTGGCGTAAGGTCGCTGCAGGATTGACAACGGTTGACGAGGTCGTCCGGTTAACACAGGAAGACGAATTCGATTTCGTGGAAGTTGTATAAGCCGTTCTAAATGTTTCTATCTGAGGAGTGCCCCTCATGAAATTAGTAGTGATTGGAAGTATAATTTTACTCTTCACACTCTCGGCAGGGGCAGGGGTGTTTTTGGAGGATTTTGATAATAACTTGGGCGTATGGCAAGAACTTCTCATGGCTGATGCCGTGCCGGGCTCTTGGGAAATCGTTGACGGTGAACTTCATGCGGTAAGTCCTGATGGTTGGACCCGTTTACTTACAGTTGGTGATAAGACGTGGCGAGATTACACCTTTGAATTTGATGTCAAACCGCTTGATAATCGAGGTCCCAGCAATATTGTTATTACCGCTCGAATCAAGGGGAGTTGGCTTGTATGGTGTCTCATCGGTGATTTGCCATTTGTTGACAACATCTCCGAAGTTAAGTTCGCTGCTGGCAATTTTCAGGACCCAAATACATTCTTATTTTCGCATAGCAAACGCTTTCGATTTTTGAAGTTAAACAGATGGTCGAAACTAAAGTTGGACGTTAAAGAAAACATTCTAAATTTTTGGATTAATGGAAATCAGGTTATTGGACCTGTCCAACTTCCAAACCGTAGAAGTTTTGAGCGTTTTGATGCTATCAGAAAGGAGCATGCAGCTGAAGAAGGGAAGGAATTGCCAGCATTGCAGCTGAACGGGCTCCAAGACTTTTTGACAGGCGCAGCAGGCTTAGGGCTTTCAAATCAAACAGCGAGATTTGACAACGTTGTGATCACCGGCGACAGTATCCCGAACAGAAGTGGGTTGTCGGTAAACCCCAGAACTAAACTCACTACGATGTGGAGCAGTCTAAAGCGTTTTTAAGATATACGTGTGATCCTGAGATGTGCCTAACTGCTAATAATTGACGGCTACTAAAGGAGGCCGGTATGAAGTTGGTAGTGATTGCAAGTATTGTTTTCCTCGCTGCCTTTTCGACGAGGGCAGGAACATATCTGGAAAACTTTGATAACGGAAACTTGAAGGCGTGGCAGGAGCTTATTTTGACGCAGGATTTTCTTTTTTTGGATGTAGATGATCCGCCGCCCGGTTCTTGGGAAATCGTTAATGGTGAACTTCACGCGGTAAGCCCCGATGAAAGCACACGTTTGCTCACAATTGGTGATGAGACATGGCGCGATTACACCATCGAATTTGATGTCAAACCGCTTGAAAAACCGGGTCCCAGCAATATCGCTATTGCCGCTCGAATCAAGGAGAGTTGGGTGGTATGGTGTCTCATCGGAGATTTGCCAGGATTTCGCAAAAACGCCTCTGAAGCTTTGTTTGCTGCTGGCAATTTTCATGACCGAAACACAATCTTCTATACACATGCCGAACTCCATCGATCATTAAAATTAAAGAAGTGGTCGAAGTTGAAGTTGGCAGTTGAAGAAAATACCCTAAACTTTTGGATTAACGGTGAGCTGGTTATTGGACCTGTCCGACTGCCAAACCGTAAAACCTTCGAGCGTTTTGAAGCTGTCAAAAAGGCGCACCCACCTAACCCTGGAAATATAAAGATATTTCACCCATTACAGTTAGACGGATTCCATGACTTCTTGACAGGAGCGGCGGGTTTGGGTCTCTCGAACCAGACGGCGAGATTCGACAATGTTGTGATCACCGGCGACAGTATCCCGGAAAATGCTGGGTTATCAGTAATGCCTAAAGCGAAACTCGCGACAATGTGGGGAAGCCTGAAGCGTCTTTAGTCTATTCTTCCTGAATTGCGATAGAGAGGTTGATTGTGCCAATATTCCGATACGAAGCACTCACCCATGGTGGAGACACCGTTAATAACACACTTGAAGCCGATTCCAAAGCCGAACTTATCTCTCGATTACGGCAGATGGGCTATTGGCCCACACAGATCGTTGAGGAGGTTGAGGAGGCGGTCCCAAGTAATGTACGTCGGTGGCTTGAAATTGGACGCAGCAGAATCAAACCCGCGGATGTTGAGTTCTTCACATATCAACTGGCAACACTGGTAAACGCGCATGTTCCGCTGCCGCGTGCATTAGAGGTTACACTTGGGCAAATCCAAAATCCAGCACTCCATCGTATTGTGTCGCAAGTGAAATACGATGTGGAACACGGTGCGGCTTTTCATGATGCCCTCACCCAACATCCGAAAGTGTTTTCAGACCTTTATGTCAACATGGTGAGAGCCGGCGAGAGTGGTGGTGTCCTCGGCTTAGTTCTGGAACGTCTCGCAGAATTCGCAGAACGCCAACGACTTCTTAAAAACGATGTCGTCTCAGCACTCTTCTACCCGGTTATCTTATTGACCCTCAGTGTTACTGCTGTCGCCGTACTCATGATTCTTGTGATACCGAAATTTACCGCAATGTTCAACGATCTCGGTGTCGCCTTACCGCTGCCAACACGAATTCTCATTGGGGCGACCGGTGCCTTCCAAACCTATTGGTGGGTTCTATTGGTCGTTGTTGTCTTGGGTATAGCAGGATTAAAACAATACCTCCGGCGTGAAACTGGACAAGTCTGGTTTGACCGCCTGAAACTTAAATTACCACTTATCGGACCAATATTTAGCACCTTTGCCATTGTGCGTTTCACCCGAACGATGGCAACACTTTTGGAAAACGGCGTGCGGATGCTGCCCGCCCTACAAGTCGTCAAAGACACTATAGGGAACAAGGTGTACAGTAACGTCGTCGCTGCAGCCGAAACAGAAGTTGAACAAGGTTCCACGCTCTCTCGTGAACTCGGTAAAAGTGGGGATTTTCCTGAATTTGTCACGCACATGGTGGCTGTCGGCGAGGAATCCGGCGAACCTGTTCACATGCTCAGTAAACTCTCTGAATATTACGATTTAGAAATAAAAAAGAGCCTTGAACGTTTGACGAGTTCCATCGGTCCGTTAGTCATTCTGCTGATGGGAATTGTTATCGGGTTTATCGCTGTTGCGATGATCCTCCCGATTTTCGAGGCGAACCAATTATTAAGCAACTAAATGGCTCTCGGCTATCGGGTCGCTTTGCTTTCGACTTTCGATAAAAAGAACGTTGTGACGAGGGAAACATTAGCAATAACCACAACGATTGACTGACAACCGATAATCAATTGCTGACAGTCATTTCTATAGGAGAAAAAATTATAATGTTCATGCAATTAAAATCCGATGAATCCGGATTAACCCTAATTGAACTAACGATTGTCATTGTCATCTTAGGCATTTTAGCAGCCTTCATCGCTCCGCGAGTTATAAACGCGCCTCAGCAAGCGAAGGTTGCGAAGGCACAAACAGAAGTTAACGCTATCAAAACCGCTCTGGAACAGTATTAGTCTGTCACATTTATATTGCTGGATATAATTTGTTGAGTTTGATGCGTGCGT
>JAPPBX010000108.1 GCA_026702755.1 Candidatus Poribacteria bacterium
CCTCTCCGAGGATATTGATGATACAGAGGGGTTGTGTTCCTTCGCGCGTTTCGAGTAGTTGTTCCACGATTTTTGCGTAGTGTGGATCGGAAAACAGTATAGAACTGTCGATATCTTTCACCTGATCCCAGAGATCCATCCGATCCCGCCACTGTACCACCGATCCGACATCTTGATTTTGAAGAAATTGCGATGCTGCTGCCGCAAGATCACCACTCGGTGCCTTTAAACAGATTGGCTTACGCGGAACGGACGCTGCTTCAGGGTCTTTCTCTGCGTCTGTCTCGGCAGTATATCCACAGACACGCACATTCCTATCGAAAGCACGCTGTACCTGAACGCGAAGATCTTCTGGCGTTTCGGACATCTTTTCTGTAGGTTTTAACTTGTGTAAGACCGGAGACGGACGTTTGAGTGCCAACGGACTGAGTGTCCCTTCCCGAACGGCAAGCATTTGATCGTCTATAGGAAGCCCTGTCTTGGGAGTGGGCGGGAGGATGCCGGTATCGTTCCAAACATCTGTTAGAAGCGTTGCCGCCGTAGGCAGCCCAGTATCAGAGGTAGAGGCACAGAGCCATACACCCTCTTCATTCTCCCACAAGGATACCTCTGTGTTGCCTATGTCATCACCGTCTCGCCGCCAATAGTGAAATCCACCGGCTTCTCTGATATAAGAAAACCCGCGCTTGAAAAACGCCTCTTTGGCGAGATCAAGTGTACCCGATCCCAGAGAGTATGGCGCGTCGGGGATATCCTCCTTAAGTTGTATGTTTTGCGAAACAGGTGCGTCCAGTGCAGCACGAAAGGCATCGATAGGTGCAAAGAGAACTTCTTTAGGAATCACAGGCGGATCTAACAGATTTCCAAGCAGGATTTCATAGCGCGCATCCCAGCAATTGTGTCCTTTCTCACCCAAAATTTCAAGATACGAATCGTAGTGGTCGGGATTCTCCGCTGAGGGTGTCTCCTTATAAATATAGAACCGTGCCTCCTTGGTGTTCGGGTGCAGGTACCCCGGTATCCGGCAAGAAAACCGCAATCCACCAGACTTTGTTAGCGTCAACAACGGGTTCGCAACGGCACTAACAAGTGCCTGAACGCACGCAAGAACAGCATCAGGCGCAGCACAGATGGCTTCATATTTAAACTCGATGTCGTGCCAAGGCGCGCCATCGCGTGCCGAGGGCATACCCGTATATATGTGAATCCCCCGCGACCTATGCCATTGGGTGATCTCCCAATCTATCGCCTCTTGACGTTTCAAGAACCGTTCACCCCCAAAAGACCGCGGGGGATGGTCGCTTCCAGGCGCGCGCCCTATCGGCATAAAGGAAATGTCCGCCGCTTCCAAGTCTTGCAGCAGCACACGGTATCTGTACGCGCAATAGACTCTGAAATGGTAAGGAAGCCCTTTGTAAATCAGAGATCTTACGCTCGTCTTTCGTTGCTTAAAGGGTTTCTCGCGCCGTTGGTGGCAGCGTGCAACAATATCTTGCAAAATATCGGTTGTCATTGACCTACTCCCCTATTCGGTTTTGTTGTACCACAAACTTTATGAGAATTAAAAAATTAATTCGGTAATTTATTGGCGAGGTCCGGTGCGGTTCCAAACCGCACCTACCGGCCTGGAGGTTACCGATTTAAATAATTAAACTTCATTTAGTTTGTGCAGCATTATCATTATCACGTAAGTGGAACACAGGGAGATTGAACACACTCCACTGTTCACTCTCCGCCAACCTTCTATCCTTCCAACTTTCCAAAGCGTGTTGTACCACAAACTTTTAGTTTGTGCCTCGTCCTCTCATAATTCTAAAACCTCTTGCTGATAACCTACCGCCGAAATATTTACACACCCGTCAATAATTTTCACGCCTCTGGAAGACTGTAAACACCCATTCGAACCTTTACAATCTCACCGAGCCCCACAAGGCGCGTGAGTTCTGTATTGATTGCTTTTGGATGTCCTTGAATCGCCGCCATGAATTCCGATGTTCTTTTCTCGCCATCGGCGAGAAGTGTGAGAATTTGCTCGCGGAAAGTGATACGTGTCTTCCCTCCCCTCAGCCTTTGCAACACTCGGTTCGCTTGCCTTGGGGAACATCCGAGAACCCGCTCTACCTCTTCTCTGCTGGATTCAACCGTCAGATTGTCGCGTTCCGTTTCAAAACGTTGGCGTGTCGTTATCACCTCCGCGAGTTTGTCCAACCCACCGGCGATATCGAAGTCTTCCCAGTCAAAAAGGAGCGTTTCAGGTCTGTCGGTGATATCGGGAATTCGCACCCCCGTAATCAACATAACTTTCTTGTTTGCCAAACGGTTCAGTTGAGCCAGTTCTATAATCTCTCTGAATATATGACAGACCACTATTTCATAAACACTCTGGACGCGCTCGTCTTTGTAACAGTAAGGTTCCTTTTCCAGTTCATAAGAGAGGAGCTCCTCGTCGTTTCCAAACAACATCTGAGTGCGCTCTGCAATGGCGTTTCCTTCCATTAGGGGTATGCCAACTATCCAGATGACCTGTGCTTCCTGAAGATCGGTTTCCAAGCCTTCCAGCCTTCGGAAATCCGTCAAGAAACAGACATTCTCATTTTTCGCTATAGTCTTCAGCTGCTTAATTGTATAAACATGGGTGATAATCCCATGCTTAATATTTGGATCCCTTTCGATTTCCGCTTGAATTCTCCAAAAAATGTCCCGCCCCGTTTCAGATACCCCGAGAACATCCCAAGTGTTGTTGACATCTAAAATCGTTTGCAATGGATAGATACCGGTGCGAATCTGAAAAACGTGGTTTCCGGGAACCCATGCCCTCGGTTGCATGCGCAGGAGCTCGGTTTCCTCATTCAAGAACGACCGACGTAAATATTCAGCGTAGGGAGCCGGGACATTGACCAAAAGGTATTTGATGCTCGGATGCAGCACGGGCGGCACCCGGAATTGTAGGACTTCGTTCTCCCATCGCATCGGCGCATTAGCGTCTCGCGTGTAATGTGCAAAGAAACGCTTGAGTTGATGCCAAAACGTCCAATTTGGATTCTCACAAACCGTTGGAAACTCCTGAATGCTTTCAGCAGTCGACGCGTCCAAGATACCCAACCCGAGAGCGTCCGATATGGGCATCAGGATTTTCATGTCTTCGTTAGGCACAAAAGCCTCAAGATGAAAAAAAGGCAGCCCTTCTGACGCAAGTCTATCCGCAGCCGCAGCACCCAAAGGGATATAAGCAGAGATCCCCCGCTCAAACTCAATTGTATGGCGTGCTAATTCCGCGCCGGTCTCTGGATCAATTACCTCGCGTCTGACCACCTTGCCCTGTACACCGATATGGTACATCTGTTGGATGATTTCTTCTTCCAGCCATTCAAACGTCTGGACCACTGTTCGGATCCGTTTGATAGCGTCGCCATGGTATTTATCTCTGAT
This sequence comes from Candidatus Poribacteria bacterium, assembly GCA_026702755.1. Lineage (NCBI taxonomy): Bacteria > Candidatus Poribacteria > Candidatus Poribacteria bacterium. The sequence goes on from JAPPBX010000108.1 coordinate 3,430, forward strand.
TTCTACAGCATTCAGTAGAGCCAGCGCAAAGTTTCCTAAGGCACTGCCTTTCCAGTTGACAACCCACTCCTGCAATATGGTTTTAGAGAGGCCACATTTAAGAAATGGTTGGTTCTCCCTGTAGATATTGATGATACAAAGCGGCTGTGTTCCATCGCGTGCTTCAAGAAGCTGTTCCACTACTTTTACGTACTTTGGGTCCAAAAATAGGTAAAAATCCTCTAATATTTGTGCTTGGGTAGTTTGTAACATAGAGAATTGCGATAGATAGCCACGCTCTTGACATACTGTATAGACGGGGCACTGCGGACAGATAATTTCACTCGGATTCCCACCCTTCTTCTCCAGTGCTTCGCACCGCTGAGGATCCTCACAGACGTTTCCACGCTGAAAAGGAGTTGCCATGCGCACATCAACCGGGATATCTTTTACCTGATCCCAGAGATACATCCGATCCCGCCACTGTGCCACCGATCCCACATCTCGGTTTAAAAAAAATTGCGACACTGCTGCTGTAAGATCAACACTCGGGACCTTTAAACAGATTGCCTGGCTCTTACGCAGAACGGATTCCGCTTCAGGGTCTTTCTCTGCGTCTGTCTCGACAGTAAATCCAAGGACACGCACATTCCTATCGAAAGCACGCTGTACCTGAACGCGAAGATCTTCTGGCGTTTCGGACATCTTTTCTGTAGGTTTTAACTTGTGTAAGACCGGAGACGGACGTTTGAGTGCCAACGGACTGAGTGTCCCTTCCCGAACGGCAAGCATTTGATCGTCTATAGGAAGCCCTGTCTTGGAAGTGGGAGGGAGGATGCCGGTATCGTTCCAAACGTCTGTTAGAAGCGTTGCCGCCATAGGCAATCCGGTATCAACGGTAGATGCACAAACCCACACGCCATCTTCACTTTCCCATAAGGATACCTCTGTGTTGCCAATTTCATCACCGTATTGCCGCCAATAGTGACATCCATCCTCTTGTCTGACATAAGAAAACCCACGCTTGAAAAGTGCCTCTTTGGCGAGATCAAGCGGACCCGATCCGAGAGAGTATGGAGCGTCCGGGACGCGCGCCTTGTATTGTAGGTTTTGGGGAACAGGTTTGTGAAGCTTCGCGCGAAAAGCATCGATAGGTGCAAAGAGAACTTCTTTAGGAATCACAGGCGGATCTGACAGATTTCCAAGCAGGATTTCATAGCGCGCATCCCAGCAATTATGTCCGTTCTCGCCCAAAATTTCAAGATACGCGTCGTATGGGTCGGCATTCTCCGCTGAGGGTGTCCCATTATAGACATACAACCGCCCTTGCTTGGTGTTCGGGTGCAGGTACCCCGGTATCCGGCAAGAAAAGCGCAATCCACCAGACTTTGTCAGCATCAACAACGGGTTCGCAACGGTACTAACAAGTGCCTGAACGCACGCAAGAACGGCATCCGGGGCAGCACAGATAGCTTCATATTTAAAATCGATGTCGTGCCAGGGCGCGCCATCGCGTGCCGAGGGAGTACCCGTATACACGTGAATCCCCCACGACTTGCGCCAGTGAATGATACCCCAGGCTGTTGTCCCTTGACGTTTCAAGAACCGTTCACCACCAAAGCCCCGCGGGGGGCGGTCAGTTCCAGGTGCCCGCCCTATCGGCATAAAGGAAATGTCCGCCGCATCCAAATCTTGCAGCAGCACAGGATATCTGTGCGCACAATGGACTGTGAAGTGGTAAGGAAGTCCTTCGTAAGGCAGCGGGGTTACAATCGTCTTCCGTTGCTTAAAAGGCTTCTCATGCCGTTGGTGGCAGCGTGCAATAATATTTTCCAAGACATCGGTTGTCATTGATCTACTTCCCTATTCGGTTTTCAGGAAGCGTGGAAACGCAGGAAGATTGGTGCTCCCATCCTTCCTTTCTTCCATTCTTCCATCCTAAATATTGCTTTCTGCGTGAGTCCTATAATATATACTATCAAAAATCTCACTTACAGTCAAATTAAGACATTTTAATTCTAAAATAAAATAACTATATTATAGCCATATCTTAACCAAACTTTTGGGACATCCATCCGATAAACATTCCACATCACCTCCGAATGTGTCCTGCCTTCTTTTTTCCTCAACAGTAAGCAATACCCCAAGTTGCTTGGGTTGGACAGTTGGAAGATTTCGGGGCGGTCTTGGGAAAAGTCGCGTCAATCGCAAAGTGTTAGATAAAGTCATTATTATTTTGTTATTTATAGCAAAAAATATGACCTAATACAACATTCGCATAAATCCTTATAATAATTGATTTTATCGCAATTTTAATTTGATTAATACCGATATCTGTGATACTATATACATTAACAAATGTGAAAATATAAAACTTCTGACCCGACGATTTCGCAAAACTTCACAAAACCGACGACCATGCCAAACGGACACATTGATGTCAACATCGACAAAACGATTACCGCCTCGACCGGAGTAGGTATCTCCCAAGACAGAGGCGCGTGTCGTACCGTCACGTCGTCCCTGAAACCTACTAACAGGCAGTTAGACTACCCCTCCCCACTTTACAAATATCAAGTAATATTCTTCAGAATACGGTATCAGCAATTATCGTTGTGCTGGATTTTTCGCGCCCGCGCCGCCTCCGTCTCACACGGAGCGTCCCGTCGCGGGCTATTTATTTTTCGTGTCGCATAAAATAAAAAAATGCGAATTCGATTCTAAAAACGACAAGGAGATTTAAAATGGTATGTCCGGATAGGGCTCTCAATGTGTGAGGTCTGATTTTATGAAACTGCGTATGGGAGATGTGTTAATCGAGACCGATTATATTGAGGTTGTCGAATGGGTCGCACCGCACACCGTCAAGATCTTTTTTGTGTCTGGGAAGGTGTTAGATGTTCATTGTGATATTAAGTCAAATGCGCCTGCGGTCTGGAATCAGGACGCAGATGGGCTTATCCAAACCCTTCAGAACACTGATGCAGTTAAGCACTCCGGCAAGGAATGATTGTGATATACGGAGATGAAGAGGTTAGAGGCACCCCAAGCGGATAAGCGGCACATCACAGAGAAACGGATAACAGTCATTAAGCATTCAGTAAATCCTGCACGCTGATTAACAGGCAGCCGGAACCTCTACTTTAGAGGGCATACGCGTCTGTTTACAAGCGGTCCGTCGGGAAACTTACGTTCATGCTTGCTTTGCAGGTTGTGCAAGTCTCCAGAAACAACCTGCTTTTATGAGATCGGATATAGATAACTTGTAGACTGCAAGCAGTAGACCTTGACCGAAAGCAACCCCCCAAATAACGGAATACTTTCAATTACATAACTTCACCCATCCGTATATTTGGATTATCAGTCGGTCAAGAGAGACGGGAAGGCATTGCTAAATAACGCCAAATCTGCCTTCCCTTCTTTTATCTGCTTCATGAACCTTGTAGGAGGGAACTCCGATTCCCGACTCTTCTTCTGGCGGGCTATAAGTAATTACGGGATTTACTATAAAGCAGACAGCGGGATTTTGGTGTAGCCTTTCGGCTTCCAAAATGCAGAAAAA